>NZ_JBIWFC010000014.1:73604-131349 GCF_044762845.1 Lysinibacillus sp. NPDC096382 | reverse complement strand
GAGTCACAGTGCCAAATGAAAAAAGCGAGGTATTCAACGATTTAATCGTTGAATACCTCGCAATGTGAAAAGATATAGACTTTTTCAGTGCCCTCCCGTTTGGTTCGTCAGTTTTTTCGTTATGGCTAAGGTAAAAATCCGCAAAGATATAAGGGGTTGGCGCGCCCATATGACGAAGCGGATTTTTACTAGAAGCCCTTCATTCAATCATTTTGAAATAGTATATGGACACAAACAAACTAGATTTTGGGGATTTAGAACGGATATTTTATGGTGATAAAATTTATTGGTGCGTTAACACATCCTCAATCAAAAATGCAATATAGAGATTTGTTTTTGTAAATGGGTTGCTTAAGTCCATATCTAATAGCGTTTCTACTTTTTTTATTTTATAAAGTACTGTGTTGCGATGAATAAATAGACGCTCACTAATCCTACGGGTACTTCCATTTTCATCGAGATAAATGCGTAGAAATTGTCCATAATCTGAGTTATGCAATTCATCATAGCGATAAAGCTGACCTAAGATGTCTTGGCTATATGATTTGATTAATGTTTGATTTTGCACGGCCATGATAATTTTGTAGGCACCAATTTCTTTATATTTATATAGGAAGCGATTGTTATGAAGCTTTGCTAATTGGATGACTGTTAATGACTCATTATAGCTTTTGCGGACATTTTCAAGCTCTTTATGATAATTTCCTTTACCTATGATAATATCCAAGTAACCATTTTTTTGCGTAATTTTGTCGTAAATTTCTTCAACAACTTTTGAGAAGGGAGTATTTGGTGTATTGATTTGTGCTCTGTCGATTAAAAAGATGAGGTGATTTTTATGTTTAAGTTTTAAGAAGCGTTTATATCTATTTTGAAATGCAAATTGGATCATGACCTCGTAACGGTCAATATTAGCTTGTGCACCATTTGTTGTACATGAAATAATGGCTAGTTCCCTACCTTGTGGAAAACCTAGTAGTGCTAATTGATCTTTAATATAGTTGGCGTTTTGTTTGTAGTGAAAAAGTAAGTTATAAAGAACCTTTTCTTCGATAGAAAGCTCTTGATGGTGATTGGCGATAAATTGAAATGTTGTTTTTAATAGATCGGCTATTCGATAATTCCATGGCATGTGAAAAATAGGGAAATCATGTTCATTGGCAAAAGAGGTAACTGATTCTGGTATATTTGGAATATATGGGCCGGTATTAATAATGAAACCAGCTACTTTTTTAGTGAAAGCTAGTTTTACGAGTTGCTCTAAGGAATCTCCATCAGAAGATAAATTAATACCTGTAGTCACGACTAATTCATTAGGTCTACAAAACATAATTAAATCGATGCTTTCTACTACGTTAATACCTGTAACTCTTCGATACGTTCCGTTATGTCCAGCTACTAATGTTAGCATTGGGAATTGAACTCCCTCTACAATTTTGCGAATTGTCCCCATTTTCGCCCCCCTTATTATGAACATAACTTACCATATATTATGTGCAGATGCACATATTTTTTTAGTTTGCTATCTATATCTCATAATTTTTATCTTTTATAGAATGTGTATAACTACTGTGAAAGAGAGGACTTGCATATGTATAAGTGTAATAGTAGACGATTGCAAGAGTTAATTGAACAATTTAGTCAATTTGGAGCTACTGAAAATGGTGGCGTAACTCGTTTGTCTCTTTCGAATGAGGATGTATTAGCAAGAAACTATTTTTGTGAGTGTTGTGATGAATTAGGGATGGACATCAAAATCGATGATATGGGTAATGTTTATGCCATTTTACCTGGGAAAAAGGATGTTCCTCCAATTGTTATGGGGTCGCATTTAGATTCCGTTGAAAAGGGTGGGAAATTTGATGGTGTATTAGGCGTTTTAACGGCTATTGAGGCCATTAGAACATTAAAAGAAAACGAGATTGAGCTAGATATCCCGATAATGATTGTGAATTTCACGAATGAAGAAGGTGCTCGTTTTGATCCAGCCATGATGAGTTCTGGAGTTATTTCAGCGAAATTTGATAAAGAAAAAATGCTGCAATCTATCGACAAAAACGGCACTAGTTTCAAAGAAGCACTGCAAGCAAGTGGCTATGAAGGAGATCCAGAAAATCGCTTAAAGGAAGCACTTGCTTATATTGAATTGCATATCGAACAAGGACCTGTTCTAGAGGCAAAGCAGTTGGAAATTGGCGTTGTTGAAGGTGTATTAGGTATGGTGTGCTATGAGATTACGGTTACAGGGCAGTCCAATCATGCTGGAACGACACCGATGACAATGCGTCAAGATCCGATGATCGTAACTTCAAAAATCATTTCGTATTTACATGAAGAGCTCGGAAAAATCGATGAACAGTTAGTGTTTACATTTGGACGAATGAATGTTTCACCAAATATTCATACCGTGATACCGAACAATGTGACATTTACGATAGATTCACGTCATCAAAAACCAGAGGTCATGCAAAAGGTAGAGGCCATACTGAATAATCTTCCTACAGAGGATATGGGCTGTAGCATTAAGCCAGTTAAGCTATGGGGTAGAGATACAGTCTATTTTGATACTCATATTTGTAATGAAGTGGAAAGGGCTTGTCAGAGCTTTGGTTATACTGCTCACCGAATGTTTAGCGGGGCAGGACATGATGCGCAATACATTGCAAGCATTGTTCCATCAGCGATGATTTTCGTACCAAGTATTAATGGTAAGAGTCATTGCGAGGAAGAGGAAACAACATTTGAGGATTGTGCGAAAGGAGCAGATGTATTACTAGAAACAGTGTTGATGCTACAAACAAAGTTCAGTATGGGGGAATCTTACACGTTACATTAAAGTAGATTTTCCTAACATTGTCATGATTGAGCTTTCTCCATTATTTTACGAAGGGTGAGGGGCAGAATGAAAAAAATTATTAAAGGTGGACGAGTGGCGACAGCTGCAGATGTTTTTGAGGCAGATATTTTAATTGAAAACGGAAAAATTGTTCAAATTGGCAAAAATCTATCTGACATTGGGGCAGAAGTTATTGATGCTACTGGTAAATATGTGATGCCAGGAGGAATTGATCCTCACACACATTTAGATATGCCATTTAACAATACTGTGACTGATGATGATTGGAAATCTGGTACCATTGCAGCGGCTTTCGGTGGGACTACTACTATTTTGGATTTCTGCTTAACGGCTGGCGAGGATAAACTTTCAGCTGCAGTTGAAAAGTGGCATGACAAGGCGAAGGGGAAATCAGCCATAGACTATGGATTCCACTTAATGATTGGTGATTTAACCACTGAAACAGAAGCCGAATTGCCGCAGATCTTAGAGCAAGAGGGTATTACTTCTGTCAAGGTATTTATGGCTTATGCGAAAGAATTTCAAGCCTCGGATCGCACCCTTTTTAAAGCTTTTAAAATAGCGAAAAACCTCGGTGCTGTTGTTATGGTGCACTGTGAAAATGGTTCTGTTATTGATGAGCTTGTAGAAGAGGCGCGACGTGCAGGTCATAAGGAGCCGATTTATCATGCGCTCACTCGTCCAGCTGAATTAGAAGGCGAAGCGACAAAACGTGCGATTGAGTTAGCCCATATTGCTGGCGCTACCCTTTATGTTGTGCACGTAACTTGTAAAGAGGCAGTAGATGAGATCATTGCTGCGCGTGAAAAAGGCTATGACGTTTATGGTGAAACATGTCCACCATATTTAACTTTGGATCAATCTGCTTTAGCACAACCAGGTTTTGAGGGTGCAAAATATGTTTGGTCCCCACCACTTCGACCGAAATACCATCAGGATCATTTATGGAATGCTCTAAAAGCAAAACAACTACAAACAATTGGCTCTGACCAATGTTCATTTAGTTTTAAGGGTAAAAAGCAGTTAGGAATAAATGATTTTTCTAAAATTCCTAATGGTGGGCCTTTTATTGAAGATCGCTTTAGTATTTTATATTCAGAAGGTGTGGCAAAAGGAAAAATTTCTATCAATGAGTTTGTCGATATGATTTCCACAAGTGCAGCAAAAATATTTGGTTTATTCCCACAAAAAGGGACGATTGCAATCGGTTCTGATGCCGATATCGTTATTTTTGATCCAGAGGCAAAACGAGAAATTTCTGCGAAAACACATCATATGAACGTAGATTATAACCCATATGAGGGATGGGAAGTAACGGGTGAACCAGTAAGCGTACTAGTACGTGGCGAATATGTCATTAAAAGTAAAGAATTTGTTGGTGTACTAGGTAGCGGGCAATATATAAAACGTGCATTAAAAACAACGGCTGCAGAAGCACTAAACATTTAGCATTATCCTGCCACAAGATATTTGCAACAGCAAAGAAGGTAGGACTGCCCTGAAAAGCCCGATTCGTTCAACTAATAATCAGTGGGGATGAATAAAAACCCCACTGGTTAAAGTTTCACTTTATGACCGATTGCTTTGGATGGAGAACAGAGCAATCGGTCTCGTAATATCTTCATTAGCTGCAGAAGACTATCTATCTCTCTAGGTGGTGCTCTTTTTCAATGGTTCTAGCAGCGACAACTACGCCAAAGGGTAATAAAAAGGAAAAAATGAACACATGAGGGGGATGTGGAAATGGCTCCGAATCAAGAAAATACAATGTCCCAACAGTTAACACGTAATTTTATGGAATTGACTAGCAGGATGACAAAGAATGAAGCAATAGAGGAATCCAATCGTTGTCTATATTGCTACGATGCACCATGTATTAAAGCTTGTCCAACGAGTATTCAAATTCCAAATTTCATAAAAAAAATAGCTTCTGGTAATATGAAGGGCTCTGCTACGACTATATTAGAAGCAAATCCAATTGGTGCAAGTTGTGCAAGGGTTTGTCCAACGGAGGAACTATGTGAAGGGGCGTGTGTGTTAAATTCCTCAACAAAGCCAATTAAAATCGGAGAGCTGCAGCGCTATGCAACAGATTGGGCAATGTCAACGAGTGTTCAGCTATTTAAGCAAGGGCAAAGCAATGGACAGAAGGTAGCGATTATTGGTGCAGGTCCTGCTGGTTTATCGGCTGCGCGTGAACTCAGTCGAATTGGTTATCAGGTCACTATTTATGAAGCTGAAGCGAAAGCTGGTGGCTTAGGGAGCTTTGGTATAGTGTCGTTCCGTTTACCAAATGAAGTCGTTGATTGGGAAATTGAACAAATCGAAAAGCTTGGTGTGGAAATCAAAACGAACACAACTGTCGGTGTAGATATTGCTGCTGAAGAAATTTTGGAGCAATATGACAGTGTTATTTTAGCAGTGGGTATGGGAGCTGTGCCGAATCTGGGCATTGAAGGAGAAGATTTAGACGGTGTACATGATGCGATAGAGTTTGTCAGAAAGACAAAAATGGGACCGCTTACAAAGGATATTGTTGGGAAGCGGGTGGCTGTCATTGGTGCGGGAAATACCGCGATTGACGGTGCTACATGTGCAGTGCGCTTAGGTGCTGACAATGTTCAAATTCTTTATAGAAGAACACAAAAGGAAATGACGGCGTACAAATTTGAATATGAATTTGCCAAGCAGGATAATGTGGAGTTTAAGTGGTTAACAGCACCGAAAAAAATTATTGGTAATGAGTCAGGTGAGGTCGTAGGCATTGAATGTGTAAAAATGAGGCTCGGTGAAGCGGGTGCTGATGGTCGTCAAAGACCTGAGGAGATTAAGGGGTCCAATTTTATTATTGAAGTGGATGCAGTTATTAAGGCAATTGGGCAAACGCGTTTCGTGTCATTGATTGAAGCTTTTGGCTTACAGCATACAAATGATGTTGTCGATATTGATGAAACGACAATGCAAACTTCGAATGACAAAGTATTTGCGTGTGGAGATGTCGTTTTCGGAAATGGTCAGGGTGAGGCGATGGTTGTAACCGCTGTACAGCAAGGGAAAAACGCAGCAAAAAAGATCCATGAACGTTTAACTTCTTTCAGCAAAGTGTCTATTGTACCGAAAGCGTAGCGACAGGTACAGATGAGTTGCAGAACCTCCCATCTCAATAGGTGGTGAGGTGAATGCAAGTTAAAGTTGCTTTTCAGCAGTTGTCCAAACATCCGCTGAAATAGAGGAACTCAGTCTAAGAACGCCACGTGCTGCTGACGCTACGCTTTCGCGCAAAAAACATCTGCGGCCTAAGCACAAAGCCGATTCTAGACGCAATTGTGCCGAGGCATAATTGATGAAACCAAGTGAGATTGCATAAAGGAGGAACAACTATGGCAGACTTACGTATTGACTTAGCGGGCATCAAATCGCCGAATCCATTTTGGCTTGCGTCGGCACCGCCAACGAATTCAGGCTATCAAGTACAACGTGCATTTGAAGCGGGGTGGGGTGGTGCTGTATGGAAGACATTGGGGGATCCGATTTTAAATGTTTCTTCACGCTTTGCAGCTGTTAGCTTTAACGGACAAAGAGTAGCTGGCTTCAATAATATTGAACTGATTACGGATCGTCCGTTAGAGGTGAATTTACAAGAAATTTATGAGACGAAAAAAAGGTTTCCACATCACGCAATTATCGCGTCCTTAATGGTGGAGCCAAAGCAAGAAAAATGGCATGAGATTGTTAAACGAGTAGAAGATGTGGGTGTTGATGGTCTTGAGCTTAACTTTGGCTGTCCACATGGGATGGCAGAACGAGGAATGGGGTCTGCCTCTGGTCAAGTACCTGAATTAGTGGAAAAGCAAACGTACTGGGTGAAAGAGGCAGCGAAAACTCCAGTAATTGTGAAATTAACACCGAACATTACCGATATTACGGTAACGGCAGAAGCGGCCACAAGAGGTGGAGCAGATGCTATTAGTATGATAAATACAATTAACAGCTTAGCCGGTGTCGACTTAGATACTTGGAATACAGTGCCTCATGTAGCAGGAAAGGGTGCACATGGTGGCTATTGTGGTCCTGCAGTTAAACCAATTGCACTCAATATGGTAGCAGATTGTGCTCGTAATCCATTAATTAATGTTCCTATTTCAGGCATTGGTGGTATTTCCAACTGGCAAGATGCTGCCGAGTTTATATTAATGGGCGCTACGGGCGTGCAAGTTTGTACAGCGGCGATGCATCATGGCTTTAGTATTGTTGAGGATATGGTCGATGGACTCAATAACTATTTAGACGATAAAGGCATGGCCTCTGTTATGGATTTAGTAGGTCGCTCAGTTTCCAGATATTCTAATTGGGGTGACTTGAATTTAAATTATAAAATCGTGGCGGAAATTAATAATGATGTTTGCATTAACTGTAACAAGTGCCATATTGCATGTGAGGATACATCGCATCAATGTATCGACTTATATTCAGAAGCTGGCCGCCCAATGCTGAAAGTCCGGGAGGAGGATTGTGTAGGCTGTAATTTATGCTCAATCGTTTGTCCTGTAGATGATGCCATCACAATGGTTGAACGCAAATCTACAGTTACATCAATGACTTGGAATGAACGTCAATCTTTAATTAGCAGCCTATCTAAGTAAAAAGTCTAAAATCAATTTCGCCTTGGCTTAATTGCGTTGTAGGCTTAATCTTCATTCGTCGCACTACCTTCTAAGGTGGGAGTATTTGGTCGAAGGAAGATAAACTGAAATTCCAACTTCCTTTAGCAATTTCGTTGAAGGAAGGAATAACCTCATGTAAGTTGTCACGGAAATTTTTATAAAAAGGAGAGATTATATGGAACGTGATGGGAATTATTTAAAATCCCCAGATTTACTTCCAGTGACACATCAACAAAGAAATATTGGAACATTTGGTTTTGCAGTAATTTGGATAGGGATGGCAATTGTATTAGCGGCTTTTGCAATCGGTGGAACGGCCATCATAAGCTTACCATTGCCAATGGTAATTTTAGCAACGTTGATTGGCTCTTGTCTAATTGGTGTATTTATGACGTTAATTGGAGATATAGGCATTGAACATGGCTTATCATTCCCAGTTTATATGCGTGCTCCGTTCGGTACATTTGGCACACATATTCCGTCACTTGTAAGGGGTGTAACAGCCGCCTGTTGGTTCGGTCTGAATACTTATTTTGGAGCATTAGCGATAAACGGCATTTTAAATTTACTATTTAGTGTTGATAATTGGTTTGTCTGTTTCATTGTCTTTGCAGCACTTCAGTTATTTAATACATCACTAGGTATTAAATCTATTGAACGCTTTGCAGATTTAGCAGCACCAGTTATCATTTTAATTTCCTGCTGGATGTATTATACATTGGCAGATAATGCAGTAGCTCAAGGGAAAAATATTTGGACGTGGGTGGAAGCGCCAACAACAGGATTCTCAGCCTTCACGGCATTTATGGTAGTGATTATGGCGAATATGGGATTTTGGTCGACGCTAGCAGCCGATATGCCTTCACTGTCACGCTTCTTTAAAGCACCAAAAAATGAACGCAGCTGGTTCAAACGCAATAAAACACAGCTGGTCGGCTCATTAATCGTCATGCCGATTACAAATACTTTCATAGTGACAATTGGTGCTGTGTGCTATATGGCTGTTGCCTCTGCTGATCCGATCAATGCACTACAGCAAAGTGCAAGTGGCTTTATTTTAGGAATCTTATTGTTAATGATTGTATTAGCACAATGGTCGACTAACACCTCTGCAAATGTTATCCCGGCTGCAACAATTTTCTCGAATATCGGTGGGCCAAAAGTGCCGTTTTGGGTAGGGGTTGTTATTGCAGGAATCATTGGTATTCTAGCACAACCATGGAGTTTATTTAATGTGTTAGTCAATGCACTTTTAATTATCGGAGGAATTTTAACTGCGATTGTTGGTATTTTATTTGCCGATTATTATTTAATCCGTAAACGTCGTGTGCATGTAAAAGCACTTTATGACTTAGATGGTCAGTTTAAATATTTGAAGGGCTTTAACTTAGCTGGTTTAATCGCTTGGATTATCGGTGGTGCAGTGGCAAATATATTTTCCACTTATTCTTCATTAGTAGGGTTCTTTGTAGGGGCACTTGTATATTATGTATTAGCGAAGTATTGGTGGTTCAAAAAATACCCTCAAGCTGAGCTAGAGGATCCAAGTGATGCAAAATATTTAGGAATTACAGTCGGTCACAATTTGGATGAACTATTTGGACAGCAGCAAACGCCTGCTCCAACTGTTGTTCCAGAAGAGAATGATGTCGTTGAACAACCAGATCCGCTGCTAGAAATCGAAGGTCTGAATAAAAATTAACCACCCAAGATATTCACAAAAAAGGTGAGGTGATTGCATGTCAGAACATCAACAAAGCACAGAGGAAATAAAAAAAGTAGATCAGTATTTAGATAGTGGCTATAAAATCAAATATGTTTATGAAAATCTAAGTGGAATGTTTGTAGAATTTGCCCGTCAAGAAGAGGTTATTCTGATGCAAATTCTAACAGCAGATGCCCGCAAATACTTCTCAGCAAAGCTCCAAGAACAGACGTTGTTACAATAACAAAAAAACTCTATTCCATTCACGCCTTTCATGATGGGATAGAGTTTTTTTACGTATGTTTTTACTCAAAGCTGGTTGGTTTATAGCTATAACCAGTTGAAAGTATTTCTCACATGGTGGATAGAACCGTCAAAGTAATGGATAGAACAGCCAAGGCGACGGAAAGAACCGCCAAAGCGAAGGAAAGAACAAGCAAAGCGGAAAGAAGAGCTGAAGTGACGGATGGAAAAGCCAAAGTGACGGAAAGAACCGCCAAAACGACGGATGGAAAAGTTGAAGCGACGGAAAGAACCGCCAAAGTGACTGATCGAAAAGTCAAAGTGACGGAAAGAACAGCCAAGGCGACGAAAAGAACGGCCAAGACGACGGAAAGAACAGCCAAGGCGAAGGAAAGAACAGCCCAAGCAACGGAAAGACCCAGCAGAAGTCGTAACCGTCAAAATCGTGGAAAGAACAGCCTAAGTCATCCGAAAGAACCGTCAAGGTGATGGATAGAACACCAAAATGCTTAAAATCCTTGCTTTATTATTGCTATAATCATGTTTTTCCTAAAAATACAATTGTGTTTTTCAATAGAATTGATTATTATTATAAGATAATTCATCGTAGAAAGAACTTTAGAAAGAGGCGTAATTTAGTGGCAAATAAAGAATTAAAAAGGGGATTAGATGCACGTCATATCCAAATGATTGCTCTTGGAGGAACTATTGGCGTGGGCTTGTTTATGGGGTCTGCTAACGCCATTCAATGGACAGGGCCTTCTGTGCTCCTTGCATATGGTATAGCGGGTATTTTTATTTTTTTCATTATGCGAGCAATGGGAGAAATGCTTTATATGGAGCCAAGTACTGGTTCCTTTGCAACGTTTGGCTATAAATATATACACCCATTAGCCGGTTATGTAACGGCGTGGAGTAACTGGTTTCAGTGGGTTATTGTTGGGATGTCAGAGATTATAGCAGTAGGAACGTATATGCAATATTGGTATCCTGATTTACCAGCATGGATTCCAGGTTTAATTGCAATGGTGATTTTAGGTGTAGCCAACTTTATTTCTGTTAAAACATTTGGAGAATTTGAGTTTTGGTTTGCCATGATTAAAATTGTGACGATTGTTTTAATGATTGTTGCAGGCTTTGGTCTTATTTTCTTTGGGATTGGTAACGAAGGTGTGGCACTTGGATTATCGAACCTTTGGAATCACGGAGGCTTCTTTACAGGCGGCTGGACAGGCTTCTTCTTTGCGTTATCATTAGTAGTTGCAGCCTATCAGGGCGTTGAGCTTATTGGGATTACAGCAGGAGAAGCGAAAAATCCTCAAAAAACGATTACGAATGCAATTCAAAGTATTATTTGGCGTATTTTAATATTTTATATCGGTGCAATCTTTGTCATTGTAACAGTTTATCCGTGGGATGAATTAGGTACGATCGGTAGCCCGTTTGTTGCAACATTTGCAAAGGTTGGAATTACCGCTGCGGCAGGAATTATTAATTTTGTTGTCATTACAGCGGCAATGTCAGGTTGTAATAGTGGCATTTATAGTGCGGGACGTATGTTGTATACGCTTGCTATGAATGGACAGGCACCTAAATTTTTTGCGAAGCTTTCTAGTAATGGTGTTCCTATTTTCGGCACAGTAGGCGTGCTAGTT
This sequence comes from Lysinibacillus sp. NPDC096382, assembly GCF_044762845.1. Taxonomy (NCBI): domain Bacteria; kingdom Bacillati; phylum Bacillota; class Bacilli; order Caryophanales; family Bacillaceae; genus Lysinibacillus; species Lysinibacillus sp. NPDC096382. The sequence continues at coordinate 120,225 of NZ_JBIWFC010000014.1, read as the reverse complement.
GGTTTGGTCATCGGTGTTATTCTGAGCTATATAGCGCCAAAGAACTTATTTGTATATGTATACAGTGCAAGTGTATTACCGGGGATGATTCCTTGGTTTGTTATTTTAATAAGTCAAATACGATTTAGAAAAATAAAAGGTGAACAACTGTCAAAGCACCCATTCAAAACGCCATTTGCACCATTTACAAACTATATAACGATTGCGTTTTTAGTAATGGTGCTAATCGGTATGTGGTTTAATGAGGATACTAGAGTTTCTCTTATCGTAGGAATTATTTTTTTAGCTCTTGTTATCATTAGCTATTATGTTTTTAGAATTGGCAAAGAACGTCCAGTTAATAAATAAATGAAATGTTAAAAGGGTGTATTTCTACTATGAGATACATCCTTTTTGCTTTTGTGCACCCGTTTCGCTTTGCATATCACTCTAATTTTTAGTGATAAAATGAAACGACTTTTCTTGACCATTTTGTTTTTCACTACTGCAAAAGGGACAATCCATTAATAAATAATTGGAGTGTCCCTTTTAACTATTGTACTTTACGCATAATGAAGCTTAAATGTCTGCCAGTTTGTTTATCTTGACGGTAGGAAAAACCATCTGGGCTAAGGAATGTGCATGTTGTATCAATTAAAATCTGCTCAGTAGGAATACCTGCAAGCTCACATTGTTTTTTGACAGTTTGCTGATTATCGATATGATATTTATTTGTTTGTGCATTGTAGTACATAAAGTCCTCGGCATAGCCTAGGTTGTGGAATTTTTCATAAACATCTGCATCCACCTCAAATTTCTGCTGACTAAGTGCCATACCGATTTGGACGTGAAAATGTTGTGGATGACATTGCTCATGCTCTATCAAATGTTGGAAAAGCTTTGATGTGACTTCCTTGACGGTGCCTTGCCAGCCTGAATGAACTACGCCAATAAGGCCATTAACTTTATTATAAAAAATAACAGGTACGCAATCTGCTGTAAAACTACATAAAAGTAAATTCGGCTCTAATGTATAAAGTGCATCGGTATTACTAATGGCAGTGTCCATTTGCTCAGCGCCTCGTCCTTTATCAGAAATCGTGACTTTATGGAAATTAGCACTATGTGTTTGTTGCGTGCAAATAAAATTATTTAAGTCACAATTTAAAGTAGCTGCTAATTGTTTTCGATTTTTTAGCACATCTGCTTCATTCACACATGTATGGAGCGCCATATTGTTATGTTCCGGCTCGATGTCATCCTTTAAGGTAGTGCCTGCAATAAATTGGTCGTTATCATAATAAATTTTAGTTTTCATATTATCACCTCGTCTTACTATATATGATTGGTTAATGAATGTATAGGCGCTTACTCTTTAGAATATTTGAGCCATAAGTATTTTCTACAATTCCTATGACATAAACAATAGATTTCTTCACATATAGTATCGAAGAATGAGAATTAGAAGGAAGGAGTTTGTAGATATGACGCAAGAAAAATTCATACTGATCTTCCAATTAGGCATGTGGCTATTTTGGATTATTACATATATATTAATCATCAAACAAGGTATACAGGATAAAAGATATGGGATGCCCATGGCCGCAATTTGTGCCAATATTTCATGGGAATTTATTTTTTCATTTATGTATCCACTAAATGACTTGCAAAGGATCCTTACTTTTCTGTGGTTTCTTTTGGATATTTTCATTATGACGCAATTTTTACTTTATGGTTATAAGGAGTATAAAAAAATTATTCCGAGAAAGGTATTTTATTCATCTTTTTTCATAACACTCGTAGTAAGCTTTTTCACGATTTTAGCGCTGATGCATGAATTCAAAGATATGGCAGGCATATATGCAGCATTTTTCCAAAATCTGATGATGTCAGGGCTTTTTATCGCCTTATTCATACAGAGAGGGAACTTAAGTGGACAATCAATGGGCATAGCTGTTTGTAAAATGATCGGTACTGTGTTTGCGGCAGTTTGCTTTTATTTGTATTTTAGAACACCTTTGATTACAATTATTTCGCTTGCAATCTTTATTTATGATTGGATTTATATAGTATTGATCTATAGGTTTAAAGTGAAATATGCTAAATGAAAAAAATGATTCCGTGCCATACATCTATAAAAAATAGCGCTCTACAATTCAACTTTGTAGAGTGTTTTCATTTTATAAACAAATAAAAATGATGAAATGAAACACACTATCAGCAATACACGAATAAGATGTCTCTGTAGTATATCGATAGGGTAGGTGTTTTATTTGAAAAAGAAGTGGATAACCACATTATGTATTATTTGTACAGTTGGGCTAATTGGCTGTCAGGGGAAAATTGCGGATGAGAAAAAACAAGAACAACAAATTCAAGCGTCAGAGCAAAAAGCGGATGATGTAAAAAAGCCTGTTACCTTACAACAAGCAGAGCCAGCCGTGGTTGAAATCGAAGATCCTGCAACAAAAGCCATCATCCAAACAATTGCACCGAAAGAAATGGACTACGAACGAGATCGACAATCGTATACAGAACAAATTAAACAATTAGCAAAAGATTTGGCGCGAGGAAATGAAAAAACTACCGGCTATGATAAGCGGATGATACTCGATAAGCTAGATGATCAAGGAAAAGTAATTAAAGGTAGTCCTTTAATTGTTTTAAAAGAAAGTGACTTAGTAGAGAGAATATTAGAAGCCTCAGCAACTGGTGGTAAAGTGGAGTTGCCCTTATCTGTTACAGAAAGCGGCTATAATTTTGAAGACATTCCGTATTTAGAAGACGTAGCTGTTGGATCCTATACAACTTACTTCAATACTCATGATGTAGGAAGAAATAAAAATATTGAACTTTCTGCGAAGGCCATTAATAATGTTATCGTTGGAAGTGGAGATTATTTCTCCTTTAATACAGTTGTTGGACCTAGGGATGAAGTAAATGGTTATCAGCCTGCACCAGAAATCATCAACAAAAAGGTTGTGATGGGCATTGGGGGAGGCATCTGTCAAACGTCCTCAACCTTATTTAACGCGGTTGACCAAATACCGGTGAAATTTGTAGAACGTCACCACCATTCTTTGGATGTCGGGTATGTTCCAAAAGGAAGAGACGCTACAGTTTCCTATGGTGGTTTAGACTTTAGATTTCAAAATACAACGAACGTACCATTTTTAATTAAAGCTAGCTATAGTAAAAATTCTCTTACAATTGAGATCAGAACAGCAAAAAAATATGTCGCCAACTTGAAAAAGCCATAGTATTTTTCATAGACACTTACAATGTGTCTTTTTTTAGTTGGAACTGCAGAAAAGTTAGTGCATATTAAAGAAATATCGCTGACATTTCTTCATACATAAGTATTTAGTGTTGTCGCTTCGCTTTCGCACAGACTTGCTGCAGTTTCGTATTATCCATTTAATTAGAGTGAAAGATTGAAAATGCATTTTAAATGGAGTGGTTGATTGGAGTGAAGACTGGGCTACCCTTGGGGATTAGCGATAGGGGAACGAAGGCTAAAATATCACGTCCTATGATAACGCCTTCGTGACCAACTTCGGTGCCGCTACCGCTTCGCTTTCGCGTAAAAAACATCTGTTGGCATGGGACCTTAGAGCGAACATTGCGAGTAAAGCGGCTCATCGGACGTCCCTCGGAAAGTGCCTAGTCCGAACAGTAATTACCCCCTCGCTTTGCCGAAAAGCCATACTACTTTATTTAATAGGACACCTTCATTTCAGCGGCACAAAACTTTTTTAACTATAAAAATAGGATCATAGCCATTTTTTAATCGCTATGATCCTATTCGTTTAGATGATATTTAAAATCTCTTGTGGTGTAGCTACTTTGTACTCGGGATCTTCTTGGCATACAACTTCAATAGCGTCATATCCCCAACCAACCCAAATAATAGGCACGCCCACTTTTTTGCAGGCTATAATATCTCTTTGCTCATCACCAATGTATAAAACTTCAGAAGGGGTAATGCCTGAGTCCTTTAAAAATTTTTTTATCACTTTATCTTTTCCGAAAATACGGTTTGAACAAAGTACATTTGACACACAATGAATGCCGTTCATTTTTAGAAATTCTAAAATATTCTCTTGTGAATTAGAGGAAATAATAAGGATTTTATAGCCTCTTTTATCAATTTCCAAAAGGACTTCTTTAATGCCATCATAGAGATGAACATCATGTAATGACTGACGATATAAGCGATAAAACTGTGGTAAAATCATGGGCAATTTATACATTGGGAAGTCGAATAATTTACTGCGCTCCGCTATAGATAATTTTTTTAATGATTCGATTTCCTTTAACTCTATTCCTTTAAATTTATATTTTTGTGCAATCGTATTCCAAGCTGATGTAAACACTGCTGTAGAATCTGCCAGTGTTCCATCAAAATCAAAGATAATATATTTCATTACAAATTTTCTCCTTTATAATCTAGTTGTAAAGACGTTTTTTTCTTGAAAATGTTACTGCCTATTCAAAAAATAATGACATGATTATACAGGATATGAAACAGCGTATTGTAAATTACCATTGATGAATAATTTTTTTACTAAAGTGTAAATGTTTTTTTGATGAAAGGGAGTAAGGTATCTCCTTGGTAAATATTGTACCGAAAAATGCGTTGAAATCAATAACGAAATCATCTTTAAAATTACTATGTAATTGAATGGATAAAAAAGTACCTGTCATCCGTTGGTATTGAGCTGGGTGACAGGTACAACAATTATGAAACATCTTGTGTTGTATCTCGTTTTTTTGTTAAATAATATGCATTTACCGAGGAAGTAATAGGAATGATGAGTGCGATTCCAATGCCTGCGCAGAATATCATAATAAGTTCAGTGACAAATACTTTAGAATTAATGATTTCACCAATTGAATAAGATAAATCTTTAAACCATATGAGCAAGCTTAAATAACCACCAAAGAAAGCGAAAAATAATGTATTTGTATCTGTACCTAAAATGTCCCTTCCAATGCTTAAACCTGATGTAAATAATTTTTTTCTGCTAATGAAAGGATTATGATGAAGAATCTCATGCATGGAAGTAGCAATGGAAATAGCAACATCCAAAATTGCCCCAATCGTACTCATAATAATAACGGAAGCGCCAATTTGCACAAAATTGACGCCAATATAAAGGGAAAATATGCCGATTTCCTCGGAGGATTCTTCCCCGAATCCACGAATCATTGATTGCTCCGTTACAAAAACAATGAATAGTAATAAAATTACAATCGTAATCATTGTAGATATGAATGCAGTTACCGTTTTACTGCTCATTTCATTAATAAAAAATAAGCTAATCCAGCTAATGACGGTACAGGCAATGAGCGTTAATAAAATCGGACTATTTTTCTGACTGGTCATTAAAAAGATAGTTATAAAGAGCACTCCAAAGTTTAAAAATAAAGATAGAAAAGATCGTACACCTTTTTTCCCACCAATAACAATCATTAAAATGAATAAAATGGCAGTTAACCATACTAATACATTCATTGTTTTGCCCTCTTTCGATTAATGAAAAAAATAGAAGTGTATAAACTGATCGGAATCGTTAAGACAACACCGATTCCACCTGCTAGGGCCCTAGCTAATTCTAATGAAAGGTTCATGGAAAGTGTTTGCCCTAATGGATAAGAGTTTTTCAAATATAAAATCAACATAGGGATTGAGCCACAAATATAAACAAAAAACAAAATACTTGTAATCGTTCCCATAATGTCTTTCCCGATATCAATTCCTGAGGTTTTCAGTGCTTGGTCAGATATATCTTGGTTTTGCTCGAATAAAGCAAACATTGAAGAAGCCATTGTGATGGAGACGTCCATTACAGCTCCTAGTGCTCCAATAAATAACCCAGCCATAAAAATCACTCGATATGGGCGCGTTAAAAATTGCATTTCTTCATATCGAAGTCCGTTCTCGTTTGTGATCCACAGAACTAAAGCGCTAATCAATAGCGAAATAAATGTTCCGATAAGTGTTGCAACAATCCCTGCATATGTTTTCTCATTCAAGCCGTTAATGAGAATTAAAGAAATGACCGTAAATAAAAGAACACATACCCCGCTAATAAATATCAAATTTATATTGGAATATATATATAAATCTAAAGCGTAGGATAATACAAGAGAATTTACAATTAAACTGATGATTGAAAATAACCCTTGTTTTTTACCAACAATCAGCAAAGCAACAATAAAAATCCACGCCACTATCAAGACAAACTGATCACGTTTTACGTCTAAAATAGCCCCAGTTAAATCTCCATTTTTGTTTGTATTTGCTTTAATAGAAACAAATAATTTATTTCCAACATGGTACTCTTGATCAAAGGCTCCAGATGCTGAATACTCATTGGTAAAATGAATAAGCTTACCTTTTTTTTCACCATTTTTTAATACAGCTGTAATTTGCTGAATATATAAATGATCTTCATTTTCATACATATCGGTAACAGGGTTTGATTCTTTTAATTCCGTTTTTATAACTTCTGCAATTGGACGGTCATAAAATGCTTCATTGTGATAAACGAAAAAAACAGAAGCGATAAAGCAAATTGCGATAAAAGTATAAAATATACCTTTGTTAAAGGATTTTTTTTTCAAGATGTTTTGCAATAAAAAAACCTCCAATGTGAGAAGGGAATCTAATCATATTCGTTGCGTTCATTGTTAACGTTGACAAGAACAATGACTCACAATATCACTATTATTTTTTAATGTCAAGCAGATAAAAAAATGCCATTATACAGTAACGTGCTAAATGACAAGAGGTTCCTTAATTATAGAGTTGCTTCTAATATGGCTTTTATTATTCTAAGTTAGTTATTGCTTAATTAAACTACTGTTATTTATTAATGTAAGTTTAGTAATGCAAGGGTGAAAATCAATGAATATTTCTTATAGAGAAATATTATGTCGGAAAGTTGCCATTATTACAGAAGAGATTGGGGTGTGTTCCTATTGAAGGGATATTCGTTCTAGTGGATGTTTCTAAAGTAGAGGATGTTCACAATTACGTACAGCAAGCTATAAACACGTATGGCCGTATCGATGTATTATTCAATAACGCTGGCATCATTCAAAAGTTTGCACCATTTACAACGGTTGAATTAGAAGAATACGATCGTTATATGGATATCAATGTAAAAGGTATTTTCCTAGGTATGAAATATGTCATTCCAGTAATGGAAAAACAGGGCAAAGGGGCAATTATAAATACTGCTTCATCTGCAGGTATTCGTCTAGAGCACAGTATTGCTGTATACTCCGCGAGTAAACATGCAGGTATTGGTTTAACGAAAGGTGCAGCAATCGAGTATGCAAATAAAGGTGTTCGTGTTAATGCTGTGTGTCCAGGTGGTATCGTTACACCATTATTCCATAGTGTTGGTGAAACGCTTGAAAAAACAGGATACGTACCAGAAGAAATGGCACGTGTACGCATGGGACGCCATGGTGAACCAGAAGAAGTAGCAGAAGTGGTCCTATTCTTAGCTTCAGATAAAGCAAGCTTCATGGCTGGTACTGTTGTCTCTGTTGATGGTAGTTTAACTGTATAATTTATTGCCTTTTTAAACAGTTACGCCTTTGGTCTTTTATAATGACCAAAGGCGATGGCTGTATTATCTTCATTTCAAGAGAAAACCCAACGTCAGTACAAATTTACGAAAGCGAAATTAGTTAGAGAAAAATTTTTTATTAAGAATTATCTGGATAATAAAATAAAATAGTGTTATCGTAAGAAATAGCTAAATAAAAATATCCTTCAGGGTAGGGTGAAATTCCCAATCGGCGGTGATGAAGAAATTCAAAGTCCGTGAGCGCAAGCTGATTTGGTGCAAATCCAAAACCGACAGTTATAGTCTGGATGGGAGAAGGGTAAAAGTGTGAGCTTTTTAAATTCGCTTGAGTTTATAAGGTTTGTTTGAGTATGCTTTTATGTTAACTACTTCCCATTTTATAGTCGGGAAGTAGTTTTTGTTTTATTTGGCTAAAAAATTGAATAGCAGTAGTTCTTCGGGGTAGGGTGAAATTCCCAATCGGCGGTGATGAAGAAATTCAAAGTCCGTGAGCGCAAGCTGATTTGGTGCAAATCCAAAACCGACAGTGACAGTCTGGATGGGAGAAGAACGATGAGATGACAGCCTATGGAAAAAAATTATATCCATGAGGTTTATTTGTTGACGTCTTATGTAGATAAACTCCCAAACCCCTTTTATTTAAGGGGTTTTTTGTTTGAACGGAAATTATTAAATGAATGAAAGTAGGTGAAAAAATGTTTACAGGAATTGTTGAGGATATTGGTACCGTAAAAACCATGCAAAGCGATCGTCAAAGTATGAAAATTACCGTTATTTCAAAGAAAATGGTAGAGGACGTAAAGCTCGGAGACAGTATAGCGGTCAATGGTGTTTGTTTAACAGTGATATATTTTAATGAACAAGAGCTAACGATGGATGTAATGCCTGAAACAGTGAGCGCAACAAATTTACAGCAGCTCGCAGTTGGAGATCCGGTAAATTTAGAGCGCGCTATGTCAGCTAATGGACGTTTCGGTGGTCATTTTGTATCCGGACATGTAGACGGGGTAGGGAAAATAGTGCGTAAGCGACCATTAGCAAATGCAGTCTATATTGATATTGAACTATCGAAGGGGTTAACGAGCTACTGTATGCCAAAGGGCTCCATCACAATTGACGGAACGAGTCTAACACTTTTTCATGTCGAGAAAAACGGTATCACAGTATCACTGATACCTCACACATACAAGGAAACTATTTTAGGTATGAAAAAAATTGGTGATCTCGTCAATATAGAAACCGATTTAGTTGGAAAATACATTTTGCATCAACTTAAGCGTGGACAGGAACCACCAACCATCTCAAGAGACTTCTTAGCAAAAAACGGATTTTGACTTCTTTCAGCAATTATTTTTGTAGCGACAGGTACAGAAGTCCAAACATCTGCTTTAAAGAAGTTAAAGATTCCTGACGCAATTATGCCGAGGCATAATGGATATAATACATTTTACGAACTGGAGGTGGCGATATTGCTACATTCAATTGATGAAGCAATAGAGGATTTAAAACAAGGGAAGATGATCATTGTAGTAGATGACGAGGACCGAGAAAACGAAGGGGACTTACTCGCACTTGCGGAATTTATGACCCCAGAAACAATTAACTTTATGGCGACTTATGGAAGAGGTCTTATTTGTACGCCGATTTCACAGGATCTTGCACAAAAATTAGCATTAAAGCCTATGGTTAGTATTAATACAGATAATCATCAAACGGCATTTACCGTTAGTATAGATCATGTAGATACAACGACTGGAATTAGTGCCTTTGAACGGGCAATGACTATACAAAAAATGCTAGAACCACAAGCGAAAGCTGCGGATTTTCGTAGACCCGGTCATGTATTCCCGTTAATTGCAAAGGAAAATGGTGTATTAGAGCGTAGAGGACATACAGAAGCTACAATTGATTTGGCCAAGCTATGTCATAGTATTCCTGCGGGCATTATTTGTGAAATTATGGGGGACAATGGCAAAATGCTACGCTTTAATGACCTTGTTAAATATGCAGCGCTACATCATTTAAAAATGATTTCCATAGAAGCATTGGCCACTTATCGTCGTCAACAAATAATGGAAGAAAATAAAATGTCTATATAAAAGGAGAAAAGAACAATGGGTAAAACATTTGAAGCACAATTAATTGGTACGGATTTAAAAATAGCAGTAGTAGTTGGTCGTTTCAACGAATTTATTACAAGCAAATTATTAGACGGTGCATTAGATGGTTTAAAGCGTCATGGTGTGGATGAGAATTCTATCGATGTAGCATGGGTTCCTGGTGCATTTGAAGTTCCATTCATTGCAAAACAGTTAGCCGAAACAAAGAAATATGATGCAATAATTGGATTAGGTACAGTAATCCGTGGCTCAACAACACATTATGATTATGTATGTAATGAATCAGCAAAAGGAATTGCTAATGTATCACTAACTACAAATGTACCTGTTATTTTTGGCATTGTTACTACAGAAAGTATTGAACAAGCGATTGAGCGCGCAGGGACTAAATCAGGAAATAAAGGCTATGATGCAGCAATGTCTGCTATTGAAATGGCAAATTTAAAGAAGATGATTGGATAAGTTTTTCTAATAATAGTATGAAAATTTCGTAGGTGAATTATTCTGAAAAAGCATTAGAACATTAAAGTTTTCTTGAATATTTTTTTAGACCATGGGGAAAATAGCCGTAAGTGTATTTGTGTTATTACTCATAAATGTACTAATTAGGAGCTGGCTCAGTAGGAGATGAGGGATATTTCTTCAATGCAACAAGAATTAAATTTGAAATCTTTGAAGTCACTATTTCAACGCTCTGCTGATGTAATATTCCAAGAATATTTATTTCAGCAACATAAAGTACATTTGATAAAATGTGAAGGGATGATGGATGAGCGGTTACTCCAGACTGTTATTGTACAACGAGTACAATCATTATTTACTGGAAAATCGGAGGAATTGTTAGAGGAACATATACAAAATAATTTACACATTCCCCATCTTCAAAGAATAACAAGTAAAGATGATGCGATGACTAGAGTCTATAAAGGGCATGTTTTACTATATTTTGAAAATCTGAATTTGTTGTATTCGAGTTATATCGCAAAAAAACCAAATCGGGAGCCTAAAGAAACAACTCTTGAATTAGTTGTCAGAGGTCCGAGAGATGATTTTATTGAGGATGTTTTTATTAATATTGCTTTAATACGAAAACGATTACCTACCAATTCATTAAATGTAGAAACATTTGAACTTGGTAAACGCTCCAAAACAACTGTAGCTGTACTTTATTTTGAAGATGTCGTCAATCAAAAGATGCTTGAGAAATTGAAATTACAGCTGCAGCAAATTGATACGGATATTGTATTTAGTGGGGATTTATTAATGGAAAGAATTGAACAAAGTACTAAAATTATACCAAGACATGATTATACTGGACGCCCTGATTATGCTGTGCAAGCTTTAAGTAGAGGGCGCATTATCATCATAGTTGATGGTGTATCATATGCCGTTATTACACCTACAAATTCAATGTTACTCTTTAAATCCGGTGAGGATAATGAGTATCCGATTATTATAAGTTCTATGGAGCGTATACTACGAATAATAGCTATTTTAATAAGTGTACTTTTACCAGGTTTTTGGCTTGCACTTACAACCTACCATCAAGAGCAATTGCCATTCATTCTATTGGCAACAGTTGTTGAGTCAAGAACGGGTCTCCCATTTCCAACAATTCTTGAAACATTAATGATGCTTTTTATGTTTGAATTATTTCGAGAAGCAAATATACATTTACCCAATGTTATTAGTGGTTCCATAAGTGTTGTTGGGGGGTTAATTATAGGAGATGCAGCCATTAAATCGGGTGTTACGAGCCCCTCCATGATTGTAGTTATCGCTACTTCCAGTATTGCAGCCTATACACTTATCAATCAGTCTATCGTAACAGCAATGAGTATTCTCAGGATTATCATCATTTTAGCATCTGCCTTTTTTGGGTTATTTGGATTCTTCATTTCGGTGTTCTTCATACTTCTTTATACTGCGAATATACGAGTATTAGGTGTTCCATTCTTAAATATGGGCGCAGATTTAGATTGGCAGGAGATAAAAAGATCTTTATTTCGCTTATCTCCAGCAGGTTATCGTACGCGACCTAAATTTTTAAATGTACAGGATAAGACAAAGACATCGAGTAGGAAAAAATAAATATTTAAAATGTAGAGATCGGGCTTTTATAGGCCTGATCTTTTTATGTCTTATTTCACTTGACCTTTTATTAGGTAAGGAGAGAAAAGTAATGAGATCTTATGAAGAATTAATCGTAGAAGTTATAAATCTAAGGGGCAAATTGGGCTTTCGGCAAGGTAAAGAACTACTGTCAACTTGTCATCCACTACAGTATGAATCTCTGAACAAATGGCAATACAACTACTACGATTTCATTCCCCTAGTCTTTTGCAAAAAATGGAAGGTGGATTAGCTCAAACGCCGAATTCAGTCATTGATATGTATAGTGGCTATAATATTACCTTTCCAGAAATGGGCTGTACATCTTTGGTATAAGACGGAAATTATATTAGAGACTATGATTTTAGACCAACATTATATGATGGAAGACTTGTATTTTCTCATCCAATAAATGGATATGCAAGTGTTGGATTTAGCCAACAAATTATCGGTAGACTTGATGGGATGAATGAGTGTGGGTTAGTTGTTGGTCTACATTTTGTCAACAATGAGTACCGTGGTGGGGGGCTTTATTGCTTCAACGATTGATCCGAATATTATTAGAACAATGTAAAAATATTGAAGAAGCACTTATTGTTACAATTCAAGCAACGAGTATGAAAGAGAAAAATAAGAAAAATATTCAGGGTCTGTCAATCTTAGGAGAGGACGCAGAACTGTTTACAATTTCTTTTAAAGATTATTTGGACGAAGCGCTATCGCTTCCTAAAAGGTTAAAAGGTTGGATTGATCTAAACAACAAAGATGGAATGGACTAAGTAAAATATAATAAAGGGGGCATGATAAAAGTTTGTTCTGCTTTTTAGTTTACTTTCTAGGGAAGGATTATTAAACTAATGGTTGCGACTAGAAGGGTGTTTCGCTCGAAAAATAAAAATTGTTTTAGAATTTTATCAGTTCCTGACAGACTTCTCCAACATCAATATGGGAAGGAGATAGCCCAAAAGTAAGTGGCGATAATTGGGTTGGGAATAGTCAAAACTTGCTTGGGATGATAAGATAGAACGAATATTGTTATTTAGAGAGGCGAAAAATCCGGAATCTTATGTATTTACAAAAAGTCGATTCCTGACGTCATTATGCAGAGGTATAATTGAACAACTATAAAAAAGAAGTTTACTTGATGTTAACTTCGGCTAACGATTTTTGTATTTGATGCGAAAGCCAAGCCCAACTAAATTAAGGCATTATTCATGTCTATAGATGAGGAAGTACCAGTTTGTATGAAAACACGAAAAATAAAACTAATTTTACTACTATCAACTATCTTATTAATATTGTTTACAAGTTTAAACATCTTTACATCCTACATAAAAATGAAAAAGACAGTTGAAGAGTCAATAGCTAACCAAAGTCTCGAAGCGGCTAGTTCTATTGCATCTTCAATTGATGTAGAAGCGTACAAACAATTTTTAGATAACCCTGTGAAAAACAATTATTATTGGCAATTAAGAAATTACTTAAATGATGCAAGAGTAAAAATAGGTGCCTTATTTGTTTATACATTAGAGATTGAGAATCCAAAGGTATCCAAAGCAATGATTATGGGTTTACCACCTGAATTTAAAGGCTTTGATATCGGAATGTACTGTACAGTACCCGAGATGCAAGTGCAAAGAGCTTATAAAGGAGAAACATTTGTAACAGAAGTAATTTCAGATCCTGTATACGGGTCTTACTTAACTGTTGGTGCACCGGTCAAAGATAAAGCAGGGAAGAATATTGCATACATAGGCATTGATATTAGTGCAGACACATTAAATGGCATCAAGGGAAAAGTGATCAAAGACAATCTTTTTATCTTTATTTTTAATGGTTTACTCATTTTAATCGTTATCTGCTCTGTTTTCTTCTTACAGAGATGGTATCAAAAAGAAGTAGCGGAGGAAGTTGGAGCGACAGAAGATACATATCAAGCAGAAATTAAAACTTTAATCACTTCCGTGTCCTCTTTAAGACATGATTTCACAAATCATATACAAGTGTTACATGGATTTCTGCAATTAGACAAACCTGATCAGGCCAAACAATATTTATCTTCACTATCCAAAGAGGTTCAGGCTATTAAGTCACTCAAATTAAATATTGATCATCCTGGCTTGGCGATATTATTACAAACGAAAAAACTAACTGCACAAAATCATAATATTGATATGGTTTTTTCAGTCTCACAGGATGCATTTAATAAAATTAAAACAACGGATTTAATCAAAATCTTGTCGAATTTAATAGATAATGCGATTGATGCGGCAAATGAATTACCGGAAGAGCAACGAAAAATTACAATTTGCTGTAAAGCTGATGATAAGCAATATGAATTTAAGGTTACAAATACCGGACCAAATATTGTAGAGGCAGGGCAAATATTCAAGCAAGGATTTTCCACTAAAAAGACAAAAAGTGGAAAAATAAGAGGGCAAGGCTTGTTTATTGTGAATGAAATTGTTAATAAGTACGACGGTCAAATTTCTATCGATTCATCAAAACATTTAGAGACAACAGCAATAATTACCATTCCAATAAAGTAAATTTCTAAACTTCATAAAATTTTTAAAATCAAGCGTTAAAGTAATGCAAATAAAGCCGTCGGATTGGACGGCTTTATTTGCAATTATTATACGCCCGCATTTCTAAGCAACGCTCTCTAAATAGTTTTTATATTCCTCACTCATCTTTGATAAAAATTCAGTAGTTGCTTTTATCGATTCTACTCCTTCTAGCCGTGTTCCTAACTCATCTGCCATCCGTTTTAAAAATATAAGCTTCAAACTTAGCATAATCCTCGAACTGCTCCAAGCTCTTTGTTGACTAAATTAGCTGCTCTACTGGTGAAGTAACTCGCGCTTTTTTAACTTTCATTTTTACATTTTTTAAGCGATTCATTTCATATATTATTAATAATCAAAATGGTACTCTATTAGGAGGAGATGAAATATTTGGATAAATCAATCCTTTCTTTATTGAAAAAGGGTGGATTCGTTTTGTATGCGAGGCATGGCCAAGCAACTGTCGGGGTAGATCAGACAAATTTAAATTTTCAAGATTGCTATACGCAAAGAAATTTGTCTGAAGTTGGGCGAAGGGAGGCAATTTACTTTGGACAAATGCTTCGCTATTATCAAATCCCGATCAGTTCACCGATTGTCGCAAGTCCTTTTTGTCGTACAATTGAAACGGCACAGCTCGCATTTCCATATGCCTATATCCAAATTGATCCAATCGGGTATGAAATTTATAAATTGGGTGGAAACATACCTATCGTTGAAAAAACAAATATATTATCAAATCTGCAATCGATGTTAGAAAGAAAGCCACCACAGGGTACGAATCAAGTGATCGTTGCCCACAGCTTTCCTGAAGGTGTTGGGTTAGGGAATATTTCTAATATGGGAATGGTTATTGTTAGGCCAAAAGGTCCTGGAAATGGGTATGAAATAATAAAAAAATTAACTTTAGAAGATTTACCACTTTTAGGTAGTGGCTCTAATTAAGCTAGGGATGGGAGAAAAGCATGGAAATAAAAACAGTTTCACAGTGCACTTTAGCGGAAGTTTTAAAAGCTTGGAATAAAGGCTTTGAGGGATATTTTGTTCAAATAGAAATGAATGAAGAGATGTTTTTAAATCGACTCGTTAAAGAAGGATTATCGCCAGAGCTTTCAATTGTCGCATTTGATCGAAATAATCCTGTAGGTATTGTATTAAATGGCTTTAGAGAAATGGATGGTAAGAAAATCGCTTGGAATGGTGGAACAGGTATCTCTCCCGACTATCGCGGTCAAGGTGTTTCTCGTGTTTTAATGGAAGAAACAAACGCCATCTATGAAAGAGAGAATGTGGAAGTTGCAACGCTTGAAGCTATAAAAGAGAATAAAGTAGCAATTGCGTTATATGAGAAGCATGGCTATACAATTACAAATAAATTGCTATTTTTAAGTGGCGAATATGAAGCAAAAGTAGAGGAACAAGCCGCAATTCATGTGGAAACTATTCGGCCAGAGCAGCTTCCTTATTTATTTTTTTATCAGGAAGATGTTCCTTGGCAATGTAGCTGGCAAAGTAATAAACAAGGTGAAGCTAAAGTTTTTTTCAACGAGAATAATGAAGCGATTGGTTATATGTTATATAAAATAGTATGGTATATGGATGGAGCAATCGATCACATAGTGCTTTATCAATTAGTGTTATTGGAAAAAGGCAAGGTAGAACATATACCGCACTTTATCGCAAGCATTACAAATCACAAAGTAAATTTAGCTACAGTTAACTTTTTAGCAAGCAATCCAGCGGCAAGCTATTTGATGGAAAATGGGCTAGAGGTAAAGACAGAACAAGTGCAAATGAAGAAGAAAATGGATTGATATAAGGTGAGTAGAGAAAATTACGGAAGGCTTGAAATATCAAAGTTTAGCTCTAAGTTGATGAATTTAAATTAAACTCGAATTGTTTCAAGTAGTTATAGCCTATGGTGAATATCACAGAATCGGAATGGAGTTCTTATATAAGGTGTTGCCAAAAATCATTGCGTCTATGCACTAACGGCTAACTGACCTACTTCACGCTGGCCTAAGCGCAAAGCCGATTCCGGACGCTTTGTTGATCTGTTGCGGACAGCTACAATTATGCCGAGGCAAAATTGATTAGGTTGTCAACATTTGAGATTTCCAGTATACTAATCCGATAAAGAAAGTAAATAAAGGATGAATTTAAATGACGTTTGAAGAGATATTACCACGCTTAAAAGCGGGAGAAAAAGTAATTCGTAAAGGATGGGGCGGTGCTGAATTATATGTAAAGCTTGTTGGACAAAGCGAACATGATGGCGAGGCTTTGAATCCTTATTTTTTAATTAATGTACGTGGTGAGGGCTATACAATGTTCACACCAACAGTCTGTGATTTATTAGCGGAAGATTGGGTAATTGTCAATTAATCGAAAGAGCCATCTCAAATGAGGTGGTTTCTTTGTTTTTTGAGGAGAGATATGTATGAAGTTTGAAGAATATCACGGTAAAACGGTATTTGTAACGGGGGCTGCTTCAGGTATTGGTCAAGCCCAAGCTATTGCATTTTTAGAAAATGGGGCGAGTGTATTCGGGTTTGATTTAGATGAGCAAGGGTTAGAAAGTCTACATCATCAATATCCTGAACAATTTGCCTATAAAGTAGGCAGTGTATGCAATAAGGACGATGTAGAGCAAGCATTTGAAGCGGCGCTTTCAATATTTAAACATGTAGATATTTTATTAAATACCGCAGGCGTATTAGATGGCTTTGCTAAAACGCTTGATACAGATGAGGCGCTTTGGGATAAAATTATGAATACCAATGTAAAAGGTACTTATTTTGTGACAAATACGATATTACCCCATATGGTTAAACGAAAATCAGGCACAATCGTTAATATGGCATCTATCGCTGGGCTTGTTGCTGGCGGTGGGGGCGCAGCGTATACAGCATCTAAACATGCAATTGTCGGCTATACGAAGCAGTTAGACTTAGATTATTGCCGTGAAGGAATTCGTGCCAATGCCATTGCACCTGGAGCCATTCAAACACCGATGAACAAAGCAGATTTTGAAGGTGATGGTACGATCGCAAAATGGGTCGCCGATGAAACGCCTGCTGGACGCTGGGCCCAACCAAGTGAAGTGGCGAGTTTAACACTTTATTTGGCTAGTCCATCAGCTGATTATATACACGGTGCAATTATACCGATTGATGGCGGTTGGCTTACTAAATAGTATTGTTCAATCGTAAATTGTTCTGCTATAATACGCAAGTAAGCAAAATTCAGCTTGCACTGCGGCACTTCAGATAGGGCGAAAAGCTCTCTTCCTTTGGCCGTAGTTATTACTAAAATAGCGGATATGCTATTTTACAAAGGAGAATAAAATTGCATACATCTATTGTAAAAGATTCCAGCCGTGCTTCTGTAACCGAACTTACAAAGACGGCACTTGTTGCAGCTTTATATGTGGCTGTAACAGTTTTATTGTCAGTCATTAGTTTTGGGGCAGTTCAACTACGTTTGTCGGAAATGTTTAACTACCTAGCCCTATATAACAAGCGCTATGTATTAGCCGTGACTCTAGGAGTAGTACTCGCAAATTTCATGTCACCAACGTGGGTATTAGATGTACCTATTGGTGGAATTGCGACATTTCTAGTTTTAATTCTTTGCCGCAGAGTAACGAAAAATATAACAAATGATATAATGAAAATGGTTATTACTGCATTGGTTTTTGCTGTATCAATGTTCACCGTTGCAGGACAATTAACAATTCTCAATGATTTTCCTTTTTGGGCGACCTGGTTTACTGTAGGAGTTGGGGAGTTGCTATCCATGACTGTTGGTGGTATGACTATTTATTTATTAAATAAAAAAATTGATTTGACGAAATAAATTGAAGAGTAATGCAAGTCATCATTAAAAGGTGACTTGCTTTTTTGATGTTAAGAGAGAAACTGGCTTTACGATCAGCCGGCGGAGCGCCTGAATATTTGGAGAAGCCTTAAATTGTACCACCCTTAATAAATCCTTTGCCGCATTCTTCTGCTGTAACAAATAATTCCGTCACAAGGAGAGAGCCATCCCCATCTGGCACAAAGCTTCATTTTGGAACGGAGGCGTTCCATAATGTCGGTTCTTTTATACAGGTGAATATTTGCAATTAAATAATTTTTAAACTTAATGATAATTAATATCTTCTTACACCAAACTAGTGGAAAGGCATAGGAAGGTGATGGAATGAAGCAACAGCAATATCGTGTAGGGGATATAGTTTTCGTTTTTTATCAATATCCATCTATTCAGCAAGTAGTAAACATACAGGAAGCTGCAGTAGTGAACAATCCAGATAATCCAAAGGAGCTAGCGCTATTTCTCTTTGAGACATATTACCCGCTAACAAATGATATGTTAATATTTACGAGTGAAATGGATGCTGAGCAAGCTTATCACCAATATTTTCATTGATGGAGGTAGAACAAGAGAAGCCACTTGTAGAAATTGATTTACCTTCCCTCAACGAGATGAAATAATTTTTCAAACACTTTATGAGAGAAAACAAATACTTGATTAATAAGTTTTCTCTCTAAAGCTTAATTAACTTTGGTATAGATGGTTCAATATATCTGCTATCTAACCGGAATCGGAAAGTAGCGCTTTGTGCAAGCGCAAAGCCGATTCCAAACGCAATTATGCTGAGGCATAATTGATTAGTGAGTAATATTGCATTGTCTCTGATTCTTTATAATCAATAATTAAAGCGCCTTTAACATTTATTGTATAGTAGACTGCCGTAACTGGGTAAAATTCATCCCCATTCGATACTTTAAGATAATAATCTGGTCCTGAAAAAATACCTATAATAACTTTAGGTCCTTTATAACTAAACCTGTTTCTTCTAAAACTTCTCTTTTTACGGTATCTTCAAAGCTTTCCCCTAATTCCATCAAAACCGCCTGGAAGCCCCCAACCATTTTTGTATTTGTTATTGTCCTTATATATAAATTGTCTAAAAAACAAAAAATCCTACTTTAATTTGTATAATCTCAATCTTGGTGGTAACGCTAACAAAGATAGTCATGAAGAAAGGGGGAATACATTATGGACTCATTTCAACCGAATTGTTGGTCGGAGCATGAAGAACTTAAGGTTGTTATGCTTTGTGCACCTTCAAAATTAGATGTACCAGATTTAACAATAGCAGAAAATGTAGGATGGGATGCTGCTGTTAATCATGTAAAAGCAATGGAGAATTTCATGGGATTTAAGACAACATTAGAAAATGCAGGTGTCCAGGTTATTGATTATTCGAAAGAGCTATCAACTGATGTAAAAACAGTAAGTGAGCAGCTTATTAATAGATACTTTGTTCGCGATCTAGCCTGTGTGATAGGGAATAGCATTTTCCATGGAGCGGCGGGTAGTTCGCTAAGGCGTCCGGAGTATCCACATGCACACTCATTATTAGAAAAGTGGTTTCCAGAAAAAAATTTAAAAGTTAAACAACCTTCTACTGCTTTAGAATGTGGAGACGTGCTCATTTTAAATAAGGATGCCGTACTTATTAATATTGGAATGAGAACAACGTTAGAGGCTGTGGAAAGTATCAAGGATCGTATTTTCCAAGAAGGATTTTCGGAAATTGCCATCATTGATTTGCCAAGACGCTCCGATACACTTCATTTAGATATGAGTTGCAATGTGACGAACGCTAATTTGCTAATAGCTAAAAACTTTATGCGTTATTTTCCTGTACACGTGTTCACAGCTCAAACAAATCGTTTTGAAATGACCGAGCAATTTTTAAATCACCATGGCTTTGATGTTTACTGGCTTGAAAAATATAAGACAATCCCTGATATCAATTTTATTAATCTTAATCCCGAAACACTGTTAATTAGTAAGCAAGCAACGAAGCAGCACTGGACGAAGCATCCACTATTACAAAAGAAAAATTTGATAGAAATTGATGTCACAGAGCTTGAAAAAGGCGGTGGTGGCATTCGTTGCATGACATTGCCATTGTTAAGAAAGTAGCCAAAAGGCAGGAGGGTTGATCAAAATGACATCTAAAACAAGTAAAGGGAGGTTGTCTTGGTGGCAGCTTTCGCTTCTCGGTATAGGTTGTACACTAGGAACAGGTTTTTTTCTTGGGACAAGTATGGCCATTCATAAGAGTGGTCCTGCTGTTGTGATTCCTTTTTTGTTAGCGGCCATTGCTACGTATATTGTCTATGATGGCCTTGTTAAGATGTCAGTTGATAATCCAGATAAGGGATCATTCCGTACTTATGCAAAGCAAGCTTTTGGCAATTGGGCAGGATTTAGTAATGGCTGGATTTACTTGATTTCTGAGATGCTCATTATGGGTAGCCAATTGACGGCGCTTGGTATTTTCACAAAGCTATGGTTTCCGGCGCTTCCATTATGGGTTGCTGCGTCTATTTATGCTGCACTTGGATTAGCCGTTATTCTAACGGGTATGAAGGGCTTTGAAAAATTTCAAAATATTTTTGGTGCGTTAAAGGCAGCGGCGGTTGTGATGTTTATTATAGTAGCGGCTGTCTTAATAATAAAAGGATTTAATTCGGAATCAACGACACTCGATGCATTGCATGCAAATTATGGAGAATTTTTCTCGCAAGGTGTGAAAGGACTATGGCTTGGGCTGCTATATGCCTTTTATGCATTTGGTGGAATTGAAGTTATGGGTTTAATGGTCATTGATTTAAAAAATCCTAAAGAAGCACCGAAAGCTGGAAAAGTCATGATTATTGCTATAACCGTCATTTTTATAATGGCTATTATGCTTGCCTTGGCGCTTGTATCTTGGAAGGACTTTAATATTGAGGAAAGCCCATTTATTACAGCGCTTAATGGTTTTCACATTCCTTTTTTTGCAGACATTTTTAATGGCGTGTTAATTATTGCAGGTTTTTCAACAATGGTAGCCTCGTTATATGCGGTTATTACGATTCTCATTACTTTGGCAGAGGATCATGATGCGCCAACGGCTTTGGCGAAAAAAGGGAAGATGAAGATTCCATTTCCTGCATTTCTCTTTTTAGCTAGTGGTTTAATCATCACTATTGTTATTGGCTTTCTTATGCCAGAAAAGATTTTTGAATATTTGGTTACAGCAGCAGGCTTAATGCTAATTTATAACTGGCTCTTTATCTTAGTGACATATAGAAAGCTAATGGAGCTGTCGAAGTGGGAGCATGTGAAGAATGGCATCGGGATGTTGCTCATTGTAGTGACGGTGTCTGGGACGTTAGGGGAAAAAACAAGCAGACTCGGTTTTTTCGTAAGCCTGCTTTTTATCATCATCATAGGAATTGCGACTTGCATTGTCATGAAAAGGCAAAAACACGGTAAGCATGTTTAATGCTCTTTGTTCTGAAGAGAATGTTGCATTCGTAAAAAAGGACATTTCGATGCACTACTATTATCATCACTTAAAAAATACTGCTTCCATTCATAACTACCTTCTTGCCCATACCATTTTAAATCAGAATGAGCTGGAATAGCGTCGTATTCGTTAATGCGTTGACGAATAAGCTTCTTTAACTTGCGACCAAAGACAGTAGAGTCGTTCATTTCCTCAAATATCCAGCGTGGCTGAAATGCCATTAATAAAGTAGAAAAATTACGACTCTTGCGCAATTTATGTGCGGGCGTTGCACAAGACACAAAATAAGGCTCACCGTTAAAACAAAATTCCCATTCATGATGCGCTGGATCAGTTGGAATTTCCTTTGGCCAATCGATATCATCGAATTTCGTCAAATTGTTTAAAACAGACCAAAATAAATTTCTATAATCTGCAACATCGAAATTTTTATGCATATCATTAGGGGTTTTGAAGAAAATGGTATGTGTTGTATATTTACCAAACGTTTTAGCGTACTTATCGTATTCTTTTAAGCATCGTGCTAACGTCTTTATCGATTGCTCCTCTCGTGGATCTCCGATAAAACTATAGCGTAGCTCGTTCGATAAAAAGCCTTTTCTAGCTGGAATACAGGGAAACGTATTTGCTTCATCTGCAACCATGGCAGCGAAGTCGGTATATGCTGACTGTTGCCATAATGGAAGTGTTTCAAAATGATCTTCAATCCACTTCTTGTCTAACACTGCTACTTCCACTTATGTCTCCTCCTTCTATACATCTTTATACTATTAAAAAAAGTGTAAATAGGTGACGATGTACAGGCATTTACGTTTTCTGAATTGGAAAAACAAGGGGAATCCCCACTAAATAGTTCGGATTTTATTTATAGAAAAAATGATTAATGATACGATAAGTTCTGACAATTAAAAATTACATATAGCTCGATCATTAAGGTTAGATGAAACGAAGGGATGAGGGCAAATGAATTCAGTTAATATAAAATTAACAAATCGTATGTTAAGAATCTTCAAGAATGCGGAAAAAGAAGCAGCCTCTTCACAACATAAAGTGTTACAGCCTATTCATTTTTTACTTGCTTGTTTAAAAGAAAAAGAGGGGGTCCTTGGCGAAATAGTATTAAAATGTACTATAGATGAAGCCTCTATAAGAAATTTGATGAATGAACTTGATCTAAAATCAGACAAGGAAGTTACGAGCCATACTTTATTTAACGTTCCTATAACAAATGAGGTTTTAACAGTATTGGAACAAACGACTTTTTATATGCAAAACTATAACCAGGTTTATATAAATGAAGGTCACTTACTTAAAGCGTTAATAAAGGCGAATATGCTGGAGGAATTCGTTTCAGAAGAAGACAAAAAAATGATTTTAAAGCTTGGTACGACTTCGCGAGATATGGTTGCACATCTTCACAATTACCAATTCCCAGTTTCGATTTCTAGTAATATTCGTAGAGTCAATCGCGATGATAAAAAGAAGCTAATTCATTTTGTAGAAAGTCATTTTTCGCAAGAGTGGTCAGAAACGATTAACAGTGCATTTTTAAGTACTACGCCTCCCATCTATGTAGCTTTTGATAATAATGGAGATCTTATTGGATTTGCTGGATTTGACGTTTATCAAAATAAAAAATGTTATTTTGGCCCGATGGGTGTAGCTAAAGCTAATCGAGTGAAGGGGATAGGATATTCCCTCCTCCATCATTGTTTAAAAGAAATGCACGAAATTGGTTATGATTATGCAATTATCGGAGGAGCAGGTCCAATCGAATTTTATGAAAAAGCTTGTCAAGCTGTCGTCATTCCTGCTACCTACAGTTAAGGAGAAAGTTATGAATATAGTTCAAGCAAACACTATTTCACCAGCTATTAGAAAACTACTTTCTTTTGCAACTTCGGATAAAAAAGTTCAACAAGAGTATGAAAAATATATCCTTTTATCGAATAGGACATTATATAGTTTTGGAGTTAGGGGTAAAATAGTCGGTTGTATTGGGATAGAACAAATCAGTTTATCTTCATTCAGCAGAAGAATTCCACCTCTGAAGATGGCGAGATGAATAAAGTGTGGTTCTTTTCAGCCAAACACTTATTGAATGAAGATAAAGCCTCCGGCGGATGTCACGGATTTTTAAAGGAATGAATTGTGCGGACACAATTCAAAATCCGGACGCAATTACGCCTTGGCGTAATTGATCAAAGTGTGAAATTAAGCATATTGCTGTATTAGCTGATCAAAGAGGAAAAGGCATTGGCAGTAAAATGATTCATTTTATAGCAAGTAAGTACCCATCAATTGTGGCAGAAACAGATTATGAGGCCGTAGATTTTTATAGACGCTATAGTTTTTTCATAACTAGCCTAGGAGAGAAATACCCGGGTGTGGAACGCTTTCTATGCCAATATAATAAACAGTAAAAAGAACCTGCAATGCTTGTCTTAATGAAAAGCATGCAGGTTTTCATTTATGATTTTGGGTTAAAGACCTTTTCATCAAGAACGTTTAATGCATGATGAATGTCCTCTATATCTTCTTTAGATGCATGTTGGATAAGTTGTTGAAAGCGCTCTTCTATACAGGCGAATGCTTCTCCCATTATTTTTTCTCCATCCTCTGTAAGGCAAACATAGTGCTTTCTTCGATCTTCAGTATCGCTAATTTTTTTAATAAACTTTCTTTCCTGTAATTTTCGTAATTCACGGCTTGTATTAGGTAAGGACATATGCTGGCAATCACTAATTTCAGTAGGTGTAACTGGCTGACTTACTTTAATATATTCTAGAATTTTATATTGAACTGGTGTAATATGATCGATTTTAACGTTTTGAGTTAGTTCGTGCGTTACTTGGTGTACCGCTGTTGTAAAAGCTACGAACTGATTAAATAATTGTTTTTTGTCCAAATGGGTTCACCTCTTACTGACAAGATAACAAAAAACTTATCTCAAAACAATTATCATTTGACAACTAAAGTTAAACGGTTTATTATTTTGTTATCAAATGATAAGTAATGGAGGATTTATGATGAATACATTAATTATTTATACATATCCCAATCATAAAAGTTTGAATTATGCTTTTTTACAGGAGGCTATTAAGGGTTGTCATGACAATCCGCTCGTAAATGAGATTCAAGTATTAGATTTATACGAGGAGCAATTTAACCCAATTTTAGTATTTCATGAACATAAACGCCGTCGTGATATGTTTCGTGATCCGAAGCTAGAGAAATATCGTGAACAAATTAAGTGGGCTGATAAAATCGTTTTTGTTTATCCGATATGGTGGGGAAGACCACCAGCAATGCTTTTAGGGTATATTGATCAATTATTTGCGGCCAATTTTGCCTATAAAGATAAAAAGGGACTACTTCCTGAGGGGCTTCTAAAAGGAAAATCAGTGGTGTGTATTTCGACAATGAAAGGGCCAACAAAATATCCACTATTATGGCTCAATAATGCGCATAAAATATTAATGAAAAGAGCGTTATTTAATTTTGTTGGTATTAAACAAGTGAAGTTTTTTGAATTTGGCAATATGGAAAGTAAGAAGGGGAGACAAAGCAGAAAACTTGAAAAAGTTTATCAATATTTTAGAAAAGTAGCTTACTAGTTCTTCAGCCTAATAGACTCGTGCAGACGAAGAACGAATCTCCTATTCGTTTGCACGAGTCTCATTGATTTCTAATGGCAGTGTTACAAAAAACGTTGTAAATTCAGCTGGTATACTTTCAACAGTAATTGTTCCGTTATGCATATCGATGATTTTCTTTACTATAGATAGTCCTAAGCCACTTCCGCCATTCTCAGTAGTTCTTGATTGGTCTGCCTTATAAAATCTTTCGAATACATGCTTTTGTTGTTCTACTGTTAAACCGATACCGTTATCATGAACGTTGATAGTCATTGTATCCTTTTGTTTTGTCATAGATATCGTAATAGTGCCAGCAACTGGTGTGAATTTAATGCTGTTGCTTAGTAAATTCATCCATACTTGATTCATTAAATCTTCATCAGCCATTACCGAAATGTTTTCTAATTGCATATCCATGTCGATATTTTTTACTAGCCAATTTGGTTCCAGCGCTAGTACGACATTACGCAATTGCTTATCGAGTCGGTAATGCCTTGGCTCGAAGGGATGGTGTTGTGATTCTAACGACGTCAGCTTTAGTAAATTGTCACTAATTTTTGATAGTCGATTACTTTCCATCTCAATGATTGCTAAATAACGCTGTCGTTTATCCTCAGGGAGGTCAATGTTTTTCAATGCTTTAGCAAAGCCATTAATAGATGTTAGAGGCGACTGAATTTCATGAGATACATTCGAGATAAATTCTTGACGCATTCTTTCCATTTCACCTAATTCGACTGCCATATGGTTGATGCCATGTATTAATTGACCAAATTGATCTTCATCTGTTTTCAGATCTAATTTAACAGTAAAATCACCTTTAGCAATCCGGCTTAATGCATCTACAATCGTATTCCAATAGTTCCGTTGTCTTTTTAGCCCTATTAAAAAGGTGATGATGACTGAACAAGCAAAGAGAACAAAAACACCAACTACGGTCCATAATTGTAGCCAGAAACCTTGTGGATGTTTGCCTAACCAATCATAAAGCCAGGACGTTATGTGGTAGGAAATAAAAGCAAATACGATGCTAATGGTAAGAAGAAGCATTAAAATTAAAAAAAGCTTTAAAAAATTTTTTAGTCTTCTCATAAAACAAGTTCCAATCGATAGCCTAGGCCACGAATTGTACGAATAACAAATCCACTTGTTTCTTGAGGGAAACGTTGACGAAGTCTTTTAATGTGAACATCGACTGTCCGTTCATCACCTTCATAGTCATATCCCAAAATTTCTTCGATTAGTTGTTCGCGTGAAAAAGTTTTTCCAGCATAGCTTGCTAACGTAAATAACAGTTCAAATTCCTTTAAACGAAGTGTTAAAGATTTACCGTTATACAAGACTTCATGTGTATTACGATTTAACTTAATATTGCCAGCCTCCACAAGTTGAGATAGGGAAATATGGTATCTTTTAAGTATCGATTTCACACGGACGATCAACTCTGCTGGCTCAAATGGTTTAACAAGATAATCATCTGTTCCAAGATGAAAACCCTTGACTTTTTGCGAGGTTTCTCCCTTTGCGGTTAACATTAAGATTGGTAGATTGTCATTAAATGAACGTATTTCTTCGCATAATTCCCAGCCATCCATATTAGGCATCATGATGGCCATAAGATATTTTTTGGCTTTGTTTTTACCAAGAAACGTAATAATAATCGTATTATCAGTGTTACTTGCTATGATCAACTTCGATATTTTAAAAACAAAGACACCTATGTATACGCCAATAAAACAGCTGCTCAAGTACTCCAAATGATTGCAGAGGACTTTAGATTAAAGACAGGTATTGTCGCTAATACAAAGCATGTGATTGCTTCTAGAGTAGAGGATAATCAAGAGTTGTTTACTATCATGGAAAATGCCTTGTCAGATACAACTCTAAATACAGGTGATTTATATGTACTGTATGACGACTATGGCTCATTAAATCTACGTAATATCAAGATGCTTAAATCAGATTTGCTAATCGATGAAGATTCTGGCGAATCTTTCGAGTACACAACATCCATCGACGAAAACACATATAACAAAATCAAATTAGTTCGCGAAAATAAGGAGACCAAAAAACGCGAAATTTATATAGCTCAAGATAGTTCCAAAATTAATGAATGGGGCGTCCTGCAACTGACAGAAAAACTCGATGAAAATGGGAATGGTAAGGCTAAAGCTGATGGAATGTTGAAGCTTTATAATCAAAAGTCTCGAAAGTTACACATAAATAAAGTGTTTGGTGACCCAACAATACGAGGCGGTAGTCAGGTAGCTGTTCAAATGTACTTAGGTGATTTAACTGTCGCTAATTTTATGATGGTCGAGACAGTGAAACATACTTTTAATGATTCAGACCATCGAATGGATTTGAATTTGATTGGCGGTGATTTCATTGCGTGATATGACTGATTTTTTAAAGCTTGTTAAAAGGGTTGCGATAGCTGCTGTAAACTCACAAAAACTTACTGATATTGTTTATGGCACTGTCGTTAGTACAAGTCCTTTGAAGGTTCAAATTGATCAAAAATTAATTTTGGAAGAAGTACATTTAAAGTTGACTAACGTTGTTAAAGATTATGGATTAATACAAGGCGACAAAGTAACAATGATTCGTGCTCATGGGGGGCAACAATACGTCATCATGGATAAAGAGGTGGTTGAATGATTCCACGAGTCGAAAATGATGGACTGACACTCGATTTCGAGGAAGTTATTGAGCCATCAAAAAACTATAAATTAATACCTAATAAGAATCGCTGTGTTGGCTATGTTGATGAAATAGAAGCCATGAAACAAGCGATTTTTTTAATGCTTTCAGTTGAACGATACGATCACATTATCTACTCATGGAATTTTGGTGCTGAGTTTAAAGATTTATTTGGTAAGCCAGTTTCTTTTGTAGCAAGCGAGGCAAAGCGAAGAATTAGAGATGCATTGATACAAGATGATCGTATAAATGAGGTTGATTCTTTCGTTGTCACCACCCACAAAAATAAAGTACACATTCAATACACAGCTCACACTATTTATGGTGAAATCACAGCGGAGAAAGAGGTGGAATACTAATGACCGAACCACTTAACTTAGATACAACCTACGAGGATTTAATGGCGCAAAAACTAGCTGGTGTTGACAATTCTCTTGATAAACGGGAAGTTACATCAATGATTTATAACGCAACAGCTGCCAATAGTGCGGAAACCATACAAATGTTAACTACTGTTAAGAACTTCATTGACATGGTATTTGCTGATACTTCACCAAGAGAGTATTTAATAAGACGTGCTGCCGAACGTGGCTTAAAGCCTCACGAAGCAACACGAGCCAAACGTAAGGGGATATTTAATATTGATGTACCTATTGGAAGTCGATTCAGTTTAGATGATCTAAATTACGAAGTTGTTGAGCGTATTTCACAAGGACAGTTCATACTACAGTGTGAAACAGCTGGTAATGTCGGAAATTTATTTTCTGGTCAATTGATACCGATTGAATATACCGACGGCTTACAAACCGCTGTATTAAACGATGTTTTAGTACCATGGGATGACGAAGAAGATACAGAGGATTTTCGTACACGTTATTTCAATAGTTTTGAATCAATAGCTTTCGGAGGTAATAGAGCTGATTATAAGGAGAAAATCGGTTCTTTACCAGGTGTCGGCGGAGTACGCGTTTATAGGGCTTGGGATGGTGGTGGTACGGTTAAGTTAGTCATTATCAACTCTCAGTATGAAAAGCCATCTCAAACATTACTCGACGAAGTACAGTTAACTGTTGATCCATTGGACCATCAAGGAGAAGGGTTCGGCACAGCTCCAATTGATCATATAGTAACAGTTTTTGGTGTGAACGAACCAACAATTGATGTAGCTCTAAATATCACTTATCAATCTGGATGGACATGGGATGATATTAAAGAGCAAGTACAAAAGGTTATAGACGACTACTTTAAAGAGCTTGCCGAAGAATGGGCCAAGGCAAACAGTTATGATGAAGATCATGCTGGGGTTGTAGTACGTGTATCACAAATAGAATATCGACTGTTAGGTGTTACAGGTGTGCTAGACATTGCTGATACAAAGTTGAATGGTGTGCAATCGAATATAGCACTTGGTCCTGAATCAATACCCAAGCGAGGTGTTGTGAGTGGCTAGAGATGTTGATATTATTGGCTATTTACCACCAATCTTACACGAGATTAAAGAGATAATAGCAATCACAAATGTTGAAAATCCTGTACTTGAGAGTCTGTGGCAACAAATCGAAGATACATTAAATAATCAATTTGTAGTAACTGCAAATGAGCAAGGCGCAGAGAGATATGAAAAAATGTTGAAGCTAAAAGTACCAGCGACAGACACCATCGAAACACGAAGATTTAGGATTCTAACTCGATATCAAGAACAGGCTCCTTACTCTTTTAGAGTGCTTAAACAATTACTAGATAGCCTCTTAGGAGTAGGACAATATGAGTTGAAACGTGATGTAGCAGCAAAAACGCTAAGTGTAAAAATCGAATTGACTGTTAAGGGCATGTTTGATGCAGTTGTAGTCATGCTAGAACGCATAACACCTCAGAACATGGTTTTAACTGTCCAATTACGATACAACCAACATAGTACTTTAGTGCGTTTTACACATGCTCAGTTAGCAGCATTTACACATGAACAATTAAGAGAGGTCGTGATGCCATAATGCCAAAAAGCACACCTAACTACAACTTAGAAAAACCGAATCAAGATGATTTCTACAATGTTGATGTACAAAACAAAAACATGGACAAAATTGATACTACTCTAAAAGTCTTGGACAACAAAATAGCAGATGGCGTTACTCATGAAGATTTAAACGCTATCGATGTCAAGCTTGACGACATCAACTCAAAATCAGACCAAATTAAACAAAATACAGAAACAATTAAAACTACTACCAATTCAACAAAAATAGTGGTAGACAACACCAAAACAACTGTTGATAGTACAAAAACTAAAGTTGATGCAATTGATACACGAACAAGTACAATGAATACTAATATTAATACTTTACTTAATGGTCGTGTAGTAAAATCTGTACAAAGAGGGACGACCTTGATGCCTCAAGGAGGAAATAGTGTAACTATTAACTTTAGTTCCGTAGACATCGGTAAATGTTCTGTAGATTTCAAAGGTACTGAAGTTATTTATGTATCTAGTTTTACTTCGACATCAATGAAATTATCCGTTTCTAATGAAGGTACTATGTACGCTCCTACTTATTTATCATGGGAAGTTACAGAGTACTATTAATAAAAAGGAAGTGAGAGAATGCATACTTACGCGCAGTTAAATGAAAACAATGTCGTTATAGGTGTCAGCCAATTAAGTTCCAAAGATGATAGAAATGATATGGTGCTAATTAATGATTTAGAAGTTAAGTTAGGAAGTATTTATAACAGCGGAACAGGCGAATTTACAGCGCCTATCATCCCGGAACCAAATCCAATAGAACCACAGCCATCACTAGAAGAAATGCAAGCACAAACGCTATTGAATACAGAAGTATTAATTGCAATGAAAAATATCGGAGTGTAGGGAGGAACAAACATGAAAATTGTTTATCGTGCTGCAGAGTTATTAATCATTAGTCCAGGATGTAACTACGATGTGATGGCAACAAATTTAAGTTTACTTATGTTAAATAAGCAGGTTAGCCAAGACGAGTATACAAAGTTATGTACCTTGATGGATGAACAGCAAAAAGAAACAGACGAAACGCAGGCATAAGCCTAGCGTTATTTTTATGGAAAAATAGTTTATAAAGTAGAAACTTTCCCAATTCTCCATTCGTATTAAGAGATATAAGATGGAGGGATTAAAATGGGTAAAAATAAAATTATTAAATTATTTACAATAGGATTATGTGTTATAGCTCTATATGTTGCATATGTATTGCCGCAGGCAGAGTGGAAAAATACTTTGATTACATTAGCACAAATAAATATTGCGATTGCAGTTGGAGTAGCTGCCCTATCGGTAGGGGATATTAAAAAAGTAAAAACTATAAATCTGTTAAAGCAATTAACTGTGCATATATCAGTCCTAAGCTTATTGACATTTTTAGTAGCTAATGCGCAATTTCCTGCAATTGTAAATGGTATCTATTTTGTTTCGAATGTTTTAGTAATTTGTATACTGTTAACAGTAGTATTATGGCCTGATGAAAAATAATTAATCTCAAACGCTTGGGAAAATGAAGGATGCGTCTTTATGACGTGTCCTTTTTATATTGGTGAAAGTAGGTGTTCTATGAGTATAGAAATGTCCTTATTGTTTGGCGCTATCGGTACAGTGTTAGGAGTGCTGGGTGCAATAATTACAATGAAAAAAGATAGTAAAAATCAAGGTGCATCGGAAGCCAGTATTACATCTAAAGTCGATTACATAGCGCGAGGTGTCGATGATATTAAACTTGATTTTAAAGACCAGGCACGAAAGATTGAATCGCAAAACGAGCGATTAATACGTGTTGAGGAATCAGCAAAACAAGCGCATAAACGAATTGATAAAGTGGAGGGAAACAGTCATGAAGATTAATTGGAAAGTACGTATTCGTCATAAACAGTTTTGGGTGTCATTAATTGCATTACTTATTGTGCTTGCTAATCAAATAGCAGGCATTTTTAATGTTGATATTACGATTTACAACGATCAAGTTACAGCCATTTCGGAGACGATTCTAAGTATTTTAGGCTTGCTTGGTATTATCATCGACCCAACAACAAAAGGCGTTTCAGATAGCCAACTAGCAATGGATTATAACAAACCAAAGGACGGTGGACAATAATGGTTGTAACTCGTAAAAAATTAGTTACGGATCTACAAGCAAACAAGGTTACTTATGGAAAAGGAAACACTAAAAAATTTATCGTTGTTCATGAAACGGATAATACTAGATCCGGAGCTGACGCAGACGCAGACGCACACGCACGTTTACAATACAACGGTAATAGCCGTTCAGCTTCCTGGCACTATACTGTGGACGATAAAGAAGCTGTACAATCTTTTGAACATGCTTGGAGATGTTGGGCCGCAGGAAGCACGACAGGTAATAACCAAGGTATACAAGTAGAGGTTTGCGTAAACAGTGACGGTAACTATCCAAAGGCAATGCAAAATGCTGCAGAGTTAGTTGCTAAAATCATGAAGGATGAAAACATTCCAATTAGTAATGTAGTTCAGCACAACCATTTTAGCGGTAAAAATTGCCCTCGAAATATGCGTGAAGGTAAAATTAGTTGGTCACAATTTATTTCTATGGTTAAAAATGCGAGTAGCAATGTGCAACAACCTGCACCTATTGCAGACAATAATAAATACCGCGTACTTACTGGAACATACGCTACAAAACAAGCTGCAGAAAATACACAAGATGTACTTAAACACCGTTTTGGTTGGGTGGCTTACATCGATCCGGTCGGGTCAAAATGGCGTGTTAAAACAGGTACATTTACTGGAATGGCCGCAGCACAAGCAGGAGCAAATAAAATTAAAACAGCTAAATTAGCACAAGTAACAAATATAGTAGCTGAATAATATTAAAGACCAAGATAGCTAAATGCCATCTTGGTCAATGTTCATTTATAAGTATGGCAATAATGAAAATAAAACAATGAACACTAGCAGAATACATGCGAATATAAAAATTTTAGTGATAAATGGATCTGAAATAAATGGATCTGAATCATTTTTATTTTGTACTTGTTTTTTGGTATATTCCTCGTACTCTTCCTCCTTAATCGTATTACAATATGCACATATTTCAATCTCAGCCCCATCTCTTTGTACTTTCTTAAATGGATTTATGGCTAAACAATTAGGGCAATTACTCAATTATATTCTCCTCACTAATCTTATCTTCTAATTACCATTTTAGGAAATTAAGCATGAATTGTATATATAAAATTAGGCAATAGTAACTGAAATCACGTTACTTATAATTTATTCCTGTGATTTTCACTTGCTAAAAACAGAACATTAGTTCTATAATATATACAAACAAACGTTCTTAGTGAGGGGCGATATTATGTTAAACGATCGTGGGAATATGAAGTGGACGGCGATGATGTTGCCTGAGCATTTGATGAAAATCAAGGAATGGAAACAGGAGCAGTATTATGATAAAAAGCGTGAACTGACTGAATGGGAAATGGAAGAGATTGAACAAATAGTGCAGCTAGCATATAAACTGCATGAAGAAGTCAAGATAACTTTTTGGAGCGACAATAAATTACATGATGTTGTAGGAAAGATTACTGCAATTAATGCATTTCATAAGGAATTACTCTTGGATATAGATATCTCAATCAAACGTATTACATTTGATCAGATACAAAAAGCATCAATGGTAAATATAGATGATTAATTCAGAGCAACGACAGCTTGTGCACAAATTTTTATTGTTAGACTTAGCTGTCAAATCGCTATTGGTTGATTATCTAAAGACAGAACAATTTAAGTTAAAGAATGTATTTCTCCCATTGATGGATGTGCTGTTAAAAGATTTACGCAATGAATGTTTTGATTTGAAAAGACAACTTGCTCAACAAAAAATACGAATTGTTGGATGGACTAAGATAGATGAAAACTTTAGTGATGTGCAGATTGCTACAGCAGGAAACGATGTGGAACTAAGGTACGCTAAACAAGCTTTAAAAACACAAGTGGAAAATTTGATATTTAACTACTTAAAGGAGAAAAATGATAATGCCAATTCTAAGAACTAGTTCTGTTCAAATATTATTTGGAAATGGAGATGTAGGTGTTCGCTTAGTTGGAAATAAGAAGCAAAAAACGGGGGCAATTCAATTTACCAGAATTGATCCTGTACCCATTGGAACAAAAATAAAAACAGATGAAATGTTAAATTTAACTGATGCACCTGTTACGCTTGGTTTTAATAAAGTAGAGAGTTTGGATGTAGTAATTAATCAATTATTAAAATTACGATATATAATGTCTGGAGAAGGCGAGTACGAATGGACAACTAGTGGAAGTATTATAGATAAAGATTAAACTTAAAAAAGTCACTCATTTTTAGAATGAATGACTTTTTATTTCGTTGCACAAATCAAGTCAACTATTTTCTGGACTCTGTTTTTTTGGAAGAATTCTCTTTTTCCTGAATAATGTTAGCTACTTTTTTTCTAAATTCAATTACACCATCATCCCATTGTTTTTGAGCAAGTTCTTTATAGTTAAAACCTAGACTTTCAAATAGATCAACCTGTGGGTTATAAATAACATATTGGAGTTCACCTATTATTTTTACTTCGCTTTTATTAACTATGGACATGTTCGTTAACTTAGAAAGATTAGGCATTAAGAAATAAAAATCCTTAAGAAGATTAGATTCCGGTATATTTTGAAGAAGTTCTTCTTGTGGTGTACCTTTTAATCCTTTAATTATTCCCAAAACTAATTTTTGGTCCAAAAAATTTCTTAAGTAATATTTATCCTCACTTTTTAAATGAATCAAATAAATACTGGTTGCTTTAGGCTCTTTTTTTGGGTTGATTCCTTCACAATATAACAAGTCATCTTCTTTTAATCGTCCTGGTGAATAATCGATATCAGTATTTTCAAAGAAAAAGAATTCGTTTTCTTCATAGTCAATCTGGTTATTATATAAATCAGCATTAAATAGAGAATTATATCCTAACCCAGCAATGTTAGGAATGAAATATGGATACTCTTCTTGGGGGGTATTTTTCTCGACATCTTCTTGTTTTTCAAAATATGAATTGTCTAATTCAACAGATCTAAGAAAATCAGAAGCATTATCATAATTACCATCCAACGTATCTAAATAAATGTTATATAAATCACATACACGTTTTAAAATTTCTAAAGAAGGATTTGTTTTATTCTTTTCGTAATTATTGTACATTTGTGGTGAGACTTCCATTTTTTCGGACGTATACTTTTGCGTCCAACCCTTACTCTCTCTTAGGACTTTCATTTTATCCCCAAAAGTTTTCATCTTCTTCACTTCCCAAAATTATAAGATTGTAAATCAATAATATCAAATCATAATTGATAACACAAATGGAATAATAATATTTTATAATTGAAATCAAATTATATTTTATTTATAATCAAATTAAATTTGATAAATGATTAAATTGACACCTATACAAGATGTAGAAAATTTCTCTAGGGCTGGTGGACTTTAAGTTGAGGATTTTAAATGATGAAAAAAATCTCTTGACATGATTATTTGGAGGTTTTCCAATTTTTAAAGCATATTTGATCATTACATTGAACAAATATAAACATTTTTAAACAAATATAAACAAATTAAATATATTATCTCATCAAAAATGGAAATTATTCATTTTGATATTATGTATGAGTAGACTACTTAGAAAATCAAAAAGATTAAGATAGTATGAATAGATTGGAAAAATACACTTGAAACCAGGCATATATCGCAGTAAGATGTATATAAGTAAAAAACATTGAAACTGCATATCTAAAAAGGGAACACCCCATTTGAGCCTGGTTATCAAGAGATAACCCTTCATTTGGGGTGTTTTGTTTTATTAATTTAAGAAAAATTTGAATTTATGCTAGTAATCAGTTTGTTATTTATGTTAATGTGTAATTGTAAATAGATTCAATTAAGTTTTGATTACAATTAATTAAATAACAAAGGCTTGAGGAAAACCCTCATAGCTAATGTTCTCAGTTGGAAGCACCAACGAGAGCGTCTGATTATTATTCACTAATAATCAACGTTTTCGTGGTGCTTTTTTGATTGTAGCTCTATAAAACACATTTATTTCTTCTATATGTGATTTTGTCACTAAAAATTCCCTCTGTATAATTAAGGGAGAATATCTTTTTTAAATAAAAATAAATTAAATTATATGTATCATTTAATAGTTTAATGGATATAAAAATAACGAAAGGGGGTGATAAATATAATACAGACGTTTGTTATATAGAGGAACACGATATTGAAATGTTGTTAAAACTGAAGTGAAAGATTATTAACGCCTAAAAAACAGGAGGAACACGATATGAATCAATTAAATGTAGTTTCGTTTAATGGTCAGCTAGTAACGGATAGTCGAGATGTAGCAGAAATGGTTGGGAAACGCCATACGGATTTATTAAGAAGCATCGATAATTATAGTGAAATTTTACTCAACGCAAAAATGCGTTCAGCGGATTTTTTTATTGAAAACACCTATAAAGATTCTTCTGGAAAAGAAAATAAGTGTTACCTACTCACACGCAAAGGCTGTGACATGGTAGCAAACAAAATGACTGGTGAAAAGGGTATTTTATTCACAGCAACATATGTTATTCGGTTTGAAGAAATGGAACAAATACTAAGCCAAGCTTCATCATCAAGTAATGTGGTGGATTTTGAAAAGCAGCTAATCGGTGTGAAGTATGCTATTGAAATCCTACGTACGGACGAATCTTCTAAAGTGCGGATGCTAACAGCTGTACACGAACAACATGGTGTGCCAACGAATCATTTGCCTGTTTATGTAGAAAATGAGGAGTTGAAGAAACCAATTTCAGATTTACTTAAGGAACATAATGTAGGTATAAGTGCAATTAAAGCTAACAATATCTTAATAGCCGCAGGCATTCTGGAAATTAAACATCGTCCATCATCAAAAGGTGGAACAAAAGCATTTAAGTCGATTACAGAAAAGGGACAGTATTACGGATCAAACGCAATTAGTCCTCGAAATCCAAAAGAAACACAGCCCTTGTATTATCCATCAAAGTTTAGTGAGCTTATTCCTTTATTATTAGGTCAAGTGAAAGAGGTTTCATAAATGTTTCAAGAAAATAAAAAAATCACAATCTAAGCGCCAACTTAGATCGTGATACAATTCGAGTGACATCCACCCAAAACAATATAAGCTTAATTATACCCTAAAAAGGGTACATTTAAAAGTGGATGTCCTCATTTTTGAGGGGGCAAATAATGGAAACGACAACAAAAGAATTACTGGATGTATTAATAAAATTTTCGGAAATTTTTAATATACCACCGCCTAATTCAAACGATATCGGAAGTTGGTGGTACCAAGTTGTAAACGATATAGAAATAGAGTTTCTTTATCTATTGCATGACAATAATGTACTGGGACGTCATGATAATGAAGAATTGAAATTTATGAACAATCTTCTATCCAGTCGAATCACTGAATTAGAGATATTGGTTAACTAAAAAATTACATAAATACAAGAAAATCACTCGTTTGAATAATGAGTGATTTTTTAGTTTAAATGATGCCAAAACGATGCCCAAACTAATAGAAAAGAACGTAGATTGATAGAAATTAAGAAAGTTACATCATGTTTTCAGTTGGTGTAATACACCAAAAATAAAGCAGTAAATGCTGATAGATTAACATACTATATGATATCCATTATAATCATATCCACCTTTTCAGATTCCAATTTGGACAGTGCATCGACACCGTCCGTAGCTTCAATTACCTCTAAGCCTTCATTTAGTAAAAATACTTTAACTAATTCCCGAATATGCGCATCATCATCTACTACTAATAGTTTTGTCATGCTAACAAATCCCTTCGTTATTCCTCTTTAATACGTAATTGTTGCTTGGCAAACTCCCGATACATATCATGAGTCCTAAATAGCGTATCGTGTGTGCCACTGCCCGTAATATGTCCTTTCTCCACAAAAAGTATTTGATCTGCATCTACTACTGTCGAAAGGCGGTGTGCAATGACAAGCGTTGTTCTACCTTGCATTAAATTATCCAAAGCTTTTTGAACATAGATTTCCGATTTACTATCTAGACTAGATGTTGCTTCATCTAGCATTAATATTTGAGGGTCACGCAAAAGTGCTCTTGCGATAGAGATTCGTTGTCGTTGACCACCAGAAAGCTTAATGCCTCGTTCTCCTACCTCTGTATCAAATTGCTCTGGTAATTCATTGATAAATTGATCGGCATAGGCCATTTTAGCAACTCTATTAAGTTCTTCATCCTGTACTTCTCTGTCAATGCCATAGCAAATATTTTCACGAATTGTACCAGACAGCAGTGCACTCTCCTGAGCAACGTAGCCGATTTGGCTTCTCCAAGAATGTAGGGAGTACTTGTTGATAGGGGTTTCTCCAAGTGTAATACGTCCGTTAGTAGGCTGATAATATCTTTCTAACAGAGAAAATGTTGTTGTTTTTCCTCCGCCACTAGGTCCTACGATGGCCGTCACTTGACCTGGTTCAATGGTAAAATTAATATTCGATAAAATTAGGTCTTCTCCATAAGCAAAGTCAACATTTTTTACATAAATCGGTTGATCCACTTTTTCTAATGTGTTTCCTTCGAAAATATTTTCTTCCTCATGCTCAAGTAATGCACTAATTCGCTCAGTAGCACCCATTGCTTTTTGTAGCTGTGTAAAGAACATTGTTAATTGGGTCATCGGCATGATGATTTGGATTAAATATAAAATAAATGCCACCATGTCGCCTGCTGTAAGCTCTCCTGAAGAAACTCGTATACCGCCATAACCAATAATGGCCACAAGGACTGACATTAATACAAACGAAATGAGAGGCGAAATAAGCGCATGGATTTTAGACTCTTTTAAGCCAAACGTAAAAAGGTTTGTAATGCCTTTCTTGCCACGCTCATATTCAATATTCTCGGCATTTGAAGCTTTTACTAATCGCGTTTCAGGTAAAACTTGATTGAGCACAGCCGTAAATTTTGCTGTCTCATCTTGCATCCCTTTTGAAATGACAAACATTCGTCTTCCTAATAGCATTAAAATAACCATAGCAAGCGGAACAGCAATCAGCATGACTAAGGTCATTTTCCAGTCTAAGATTAATAGAATGATGATTGATCCAATAATAGATAGTACGCCTGATAAACAGTTCGCAAGATGTTCCGTAATGAGATCCTTAACAACAGCTGTGTCATTCGTAACACGGCTTAATGTTTCACCTGTATCGTTCTCATCATAATAAGGAATTGGTAAATGAAGTAGCTTTCTCCAAAGCTGATCTCGTAATTTCGCAACAACATGATGTCCGACACGATTTAAATAATAAATGGAAAGTCCACCCGCAATGGCCTGCGCGATAAAAGCAATCCCTAACAAAAGTATTTGCCAATAATTAAGGGATGCTAATGAAAAGCCATCGACTAATTTTTTTGTAAATAGCGGAACGATAAAGCCTACGCCCGTAGTTGCTAAACTCATTATTAATGCAATAATTAAAAGCCATATTGGTGGTTCAGCCTGTTTGACTAAGCGAATAAAGCGCCGCCAATCCTTCAGTTTTGTCGTATCTTTTGATACCTCCTGCACAGTAAATCCTCCTTTGATTTCATCAACAATAAAATATGAATCTTTTATATGACTAACTATAACATGTCAATATGAACTGAATATGAAATGAGGAGGTAATGAGGATAGGTAAGAGTACGATCAATTGAATAATTTTAATTAAAGGAGTAAATATGAAAAGAGGCTGGACATAAGTGAATTTTTAGGATGGAAAAAATACATCAGAAAAGCGCGAGGAATCAATGTTTTAAAATTGATGTCTCGCGCTTTTTAAGATGTCGACTAGCTAATTCCTAGTCTTTTTTAATAATTATACTCGTCGATAGAACCAAGCACAAACCCTAGTATTCCAAATAAAACCATTAATACTACATATAAACCTATTGCAATCAACGCCCATATTAAAGCAGATTTAGCTGCTTTAGGCTTATCACCTTTCCATACAAAATACATAATAATCCCTAAAAGCGGTGTACAACAAAAGGAAAGGATATTAATAGCTATATTTGGTTTATCCTCTTCGGATGTATTATGTACACGAACACCACATTTTGGACAAATTTCTGCTTGTGCTGCAATTTCTTCACTACAGTGTGGACAAAACATTAAAGTATACCTCCTAAAATTAAAAGAATTCCCATTTTCCTACTGCTTTTCCTTCATATATTTTTTTCCCGATTAAATAAGCATCAATTAAAATGGGTATACCAACCATAATGAATCCAATAGGAAAAGGAATGAAAATAATAAATATTATAGATATAAATAAGCAAAGAAATCCCTTACCCATTTGATTATTAATGATTTGGCCTACACCAGGTATTAGAAATGTAAGTAATGTAGGAACTAGTGGATGAGTACCCTTTGAAGAATTTTTTAAAATAATACCGCATGAAGTACACATTTCTTGTAAAGCATTTAATTCATTCCCACAATTATGGCAGTAATTATGCACTTTGAATTTTCTAACACCACAATTTGAGCAAATTTCTGCGTGTTCTGATAGATTGGATGCACAATATGTACAAAACATTTTCAGTCTCCTTAGTTAAAAATTAATGAACCAATATATTCTCCTTTTTTATAGAGATACATAGTTAGTTTCCAAAATAAGAGAGCGGCGTGTAAAATCATAAAAACAATGCCTATTCCCCCGAGTATTCCCGTTACTAATCGCCGATTATTAGTACTAAGCCATTTATTAAATAATTGTCCCGTTCCGTCTATAATCATAGGAATTGTTAAAATAAGAGCATAAAAAAAGGGTAAAATTTTAAAAAATGCCAATATAATGCCAATTATATATCCTATACAAATTCCTGTGCAACGTGCGCAAATTGGAAATTGAACACCTCTATAAAAAAAAGATCGACTTGGTAATCTATGGCAAAGGAATAAAAGTTGAAAATATCGATTCACGAAATCACCTATTTAATCAAGTTTTTCAATAAAAGGAAACAACGAATATAATATACTATAAAAAGGAATATGGGTAGTACCTTTAATGATAAAAATTACTTTTCATATAATTTAGGGATTAAGTAATAGGTATTTGTTCCTGTGCGGGATTTTTCTAGCATTTTTTTAAGAGGAATGTTTAAAATAAGTTCCTTTTTTTGGAGGGATATCATATAATATTATAAACCGACAGTCGGTCTATTGGATGTTTGATTTATTCAAAAAATAATAGTCACCATGTTGACGTTAATAATGCTATTGTGTATTGTTTAGTAAACATGGTGACTAAATAGCGAGGTGCTACATATGGATTTACAGCTTTTATTGAAGGAATTACATTTTATGCAGCAAAGTTATGCGACATTGTTTTCAGTTGTCAATAAAGTTCAAATCAAAGGAGATGAGTATTTAGAGGTATTAACTTCGAGACAGCATATGGCTCTTATTGCCATTGCGCATTTACCAGTAGAAAATACAACACTCGTAAATATCGCCAAAAAACTTGGTACAACTAAGCAGACTGCGAATAAGTTAATAACGAGTCTTGTGAAAAAAGGATATGTCCAAACGGTACCAAGTAAATTAGATAAAAGGTCGATCAATGTCGAGATTACCTCAGAGGGAAAAACAGCTTTAATTGCTTGTTCGGAGAAGTCTACTTACTTTTTAGCAGATATCTTTAAAGACTTTACAACAGAGGAAATTGAAACATTATGGAAGCTATTACAAAAACTCTATCGCTTTGACGGTGAAGAACTAGATGGATATGAAGAAACGGTAAATATGGAGATCGAGGAGCCAAAACAGATTTCGGACTTCCAAGAGAGAGTTTTTACTGAGTTATTAAAAAAACGATATGGAGATGAAGAACGCCGTGACTAAAGGAGCTATAACTTTTTTTTATCCTCAAAAAGCAAAAGATACTAAGCAGAAGTTAAAGGAAAAAGTTTATTTTATGAAACGTAAAATAAAGAAATTTACGTATGAGGTTAAGGGAAAATTTTATCGGAATTCAAAAATTAATCGTTCTGGAAATTATGTATCCATTATCGTGGGGTTCTTATTGCTAATAATGTCTTGGAGTGTGCAAATAGAGTGGCTCATTTGGTTAAGTACTATAAGTATTTTTAGTAATATCTTTCTTCTTACAATACAAAAATATTCTACCCTTTCAAAAGGGGCATGAATGGTAAAGGAAGGGGTCTAATGAATGGAATCACAGATTAAAAGAAAAGGCTTTTCAAAAGATTTTAATCTTATGGTGATTGGGCAAATTATTTCTATATTAGGATCTGCGCTTTTAAGGTTTGCTTTATCACTTTATGTACTAGATATTACAGGACGTGCAGATCTTTTTGCAGTACTATTTGCGATATCGAGTGTCCCAATTTTACTAGCACCGCTAGGAGGAGCAATTGCTGACAGGTTTAATCGGCGCAATTTAATGGTGATTTTTGATTTTACGAGTAGCATAATAGTTTTTATTTTCTTTGCAATGCTAGCTTATGGTAATAGTTCCATTTGGGTTATTGGTGTTGTGATGGTGCTTCTTTCCTTTGTTAGTGCTATGTATGCACCTGCAGTGATGGCCAGTATTCCAGTACTTGTAGAAGAGGAAAAACTAGAGCAAGCAAATGGAATAGTCAATGGTATTCAATCATTGTCTAATGTAGCTGCTCCTGTATTAGGAGGAATACTTTACGGTTTGATTGGCTTAAAAGTGCTTGTCATAGTGAGTGGTGTGTTCTTTTTCCTTTCTGCCATATTAGAGATGTTTATTCATATACCATTTATGCAACGAGAACAGGATAGACATATTATTCCGACGCTTGTAAATGATTTGAAAGAAGGCTTTAGTTATGTAGTGAAGAAATCTTTTATCTTCAAATGTATGATTTTAGCTGCATTATTAAATTTATTATTAACACCGCTGTTTGTCGTAGGTGTACCGATTATTCTGCGTGTTACAATGCAAAGTAGTGATACATTGTATGGAATAGGGATGGGATTAATCGATTTTGCTACAATTTTAGGAGCTTTATCAATGGGGTACTTTGCGAAAAAAATGGGTATCAATAATTTATACTTTTGGGTGTTTATCACAGCTTTATTGATTGTTCCAATGGCTCTAGCAGTTACGCCACTCATTCTTAATATAGGATATTATCCGTCTTATACTTTATTTGTCGGTAGTGCGCTTGTTATAGCTATGATTCTGACCGTTATTTCAATATATGTTATTACACTTGTACAAAAAGAAACGCCTAATGAAAACTTAGGGAAGGTCTTGGCTATCATCATCGCCGTTTCACAATGTATGGCACCGATTGGGCAAATATTGTATGGCTTTTTATTTGAAGCATTTAGAATTAAAGTCTACGTTCCTATTTTAATGATTAGTATTGCCATGGTAGTGATGGCAATTGCAACAAAGAGAATTTTACGCTTTGAAAAGAGCGAGGTAGCAGAATAATTCATAAGAAATCTATTGCACAATGCTTTACTCGAGCATTCTAAGCAACAGTAAATACTGACAATCATTTTCAAACGATTAACCTTTAAGTCCCTTAATGCACAGCAAAAGGGGCTCTTTTTTGTCTTAGGAAAATATTATTGACCGATTAAAGGATCTTTAGGTGATGTTTTGCTTAGGTGTACCTATTTTTAGCTGATGGTAGCGGAAATCAGCGTATTGGATAACAAATGGTTAATTAAAACCCTTAATAATGGATCATCACCAAAACGTGTGGTTGATTTCCGTTCCGACTGGGCGCTTTGATATGACGATTCAAGAATTTTCAGAAAGAAATGGTATAGCCAAAAGTACATTACGCTTTTATGAAACAAAAAATTTACTGTTACCGGAGGAAAGAAGTTCAAATGGCTATCGAGTTTATGCGGATAGTCAGAACATTGTTTATCGTACCTATTCTTTAT
Source organism: Lysinibacillus sp. NPDC096382 (assembly GCF_044762845.1). Classification (NCBI taxonomy): domain Bacteria; kingdom Bacillati; phylum Bacillota; class Bacilli; order Caryophanales; family Bacillaceae; genus Lysinibacillus; species Lysinibacillus sp. NPDC096382. Next base: position 76,095 of record NZ_JBIWFC010000014.1, on the reverse strand, counting down.
AGTCTAATTAACAATTAAAATCATAGAGAGGAGGGACGTAAGTATATTTTCAAAAAAGATTTTCCTCACATCAGAAAAGCGCGAGAAATCATGTTTCTAAAATTGATATCTCGCGCATTTTAAGAGTTTGCTCAGTTTTTTCCAAGCCTTTTATATTGGTAACATTAGTACCATCTTCTCCGACGCCTCGCAGGTATTCTTTGTCGAGATTGAAACTCGTCAGACGGGAAGATTGGTTGGGGAATGCTTTCAATATCAGAACGAATAATTTGATGTTGCGGAAGTTCTATTTTTGAAAACGTGATATTTTGAGTATTGTTCAAAAGTGGTGAAGATAGCTGATTATATTCCACATTGTCTTCTAAATAAGCTGTTTCAGTAGAGTGAGTATTGTTTTGCGTACTAGTTAAGAGAGGAATAGTTTGCGGAGTATATTCTATTTCGTCTTCTAAATATGTTGTTTGCAAAGAGGCTTGAGAGTATTCTACAATTTCTTCAACTGGCGTGATGTGTGGAGAAGTGTTCAAGAATGGTACAGTGTGCTCATTATTGCCCGTAACAATAGTAGAGTCGTCATGATGCCGTTCTTGTGCATGCTCTATTTCATGCTGGATTTCAGCATGTGGCTCTTGCACAGGGTGAAAATCCTTCATGACAAGTATTGGTCGCATCATGTCATGATCTTCATGTTCTAGGAAATGACAATGCCACATATAATGGCCGACATGATCTTTCCAATGCATAATAATTTTCGTAACCTTCCCAGCTTCCGCTTTTACAGTATCCTTCCAACCTTGCTCATAGTTATGCGGTTTTTCAGGGGGACCTGTAAATTCCAGTCTACCTTCATTTCGATATAGCTCCATATCGAAAGGGCGTCGTTCTAGTATTTTAAATTGAATTAAATGTAGATGGATAGGGTGGTCAAACTGCGTGGCATTTATAAAATTCCAAATCTCTATACTATCAAGTGCAGGCTTTTCGGTAGTAGGATCATGATACATACGATTATTTAATAATAACATTGGTCGACCAAAATCGTCTGTCGTAGCAGTTAATGGTAAATGTCTCTCGATATGTGCATCGTGTGAATGTAAATCCGTAGATACTGCGAGTCTTTCTGGTATTTCACTAGTATCCTCACACTTTAGAGGAAGACACACGTTAAACTGCATGATTACACATGTATGTTCATCAATGAAATCTTCATCAGAATTGACTAACATTATTTCCTGACCTTCAAATGATGAAAAATCGACTATAACATCTGTTCGTTCTGCCGGCAATAATTCGACAGATTGAATTTCTTGAGGCGCAGTTAAAAAGCCTCCGTCTGTTCCGATTTGTATCATAGGATCACCGTTTGAAAGGCTAATGACATAACCTCTTCTATTGGAACCATTGAGAAAACGAAATCTATATTTACGAGGTTCGACATTTAAATATGGCCAGACCTTCCCGTTTACAACGATAGTATTACCAACAAAGCCAGGTGTAATTGATGGATGAACGGGAACTGGGAATGGTGGTTCATCAGGATAGAAAAGTGAGCCGTCTTCATTAAATGATTTATCTTGTATTAAGATGGGATACTCATAGTCACCACAAGGTAGGTTAGAACGCTCCTCAAGCGAATCTCGAAGTAAATAAAAACCGGCTAATCCAGCATACACATTTAAACGAGTTAGCGCCATTGCATGATCATGGTACCACAGAGTTGCGCCGGGTTGATGATTAGTATATTCATGTATGTCTTTATTGAACTTTGGACCTGTTTGTGCATAATCTCTTGTATACCATGCATCGGGATGTCCGTCACTCTCCCAATCTACATTTGCGCCATGTAAATGTGTAACAGTTCTTACTTCCGTTGAATCGTTTGCCGCATGAAGTGAAAAATCAACGGGTAAAAAGTGATTTAGGGGCAATTGATTTTTATATCTAACATAAATGCTTTTGTCTTTTGTAGCCTCAATTGTCGGTCCGGGATAAAGTCCGTTATAGCCCCATATGATTGATTTGGGGAAATCTTTATGGAAAGAATGCTCTGCTTGCATCATTTTAAGTTCATAATAGTTTTTTCTCTGTTGGCCTTTATAGTATTTAGGTTTAGCGGTAACCGGTTTTGGCAGCTCATCCACAAATTTTGGTATTGTCTCTGGATCTGTAGGATTAACTTCTTTAGTCAAAACATCACGTCCCTTTTCAATTCTTAAAATTGCTCATTACCTCATCATATGGGTAAAAACAATAGGCAACTAGGACAATAATGGAGATAATTGTACTTATAAAAAAACATTTAATTTATTTCAGCAAATATCTTATGTGCCGAAAGCGTAGCGACAGGACAGAAGTCTCCACCTCGATAGGTGGTGAGATGATTGCGAATTTAAGTTGCTTTTCAGTGGGTACCCCAACATTTGCTGAAATAGAAGAACGCCACGTCCTGTGGCAATTTATCTGTGCGAAAGCGAAGCGACAGCAACAAATG
>NZ_JBIWFC010000014.1:0-73506 GCF_044762845.1 Lysinibacillus sp. NPDC096382 | reverse complement strand
TGTTTTTTCTGTGCGAAAGCGAAGCGACAGCAACAAATGTTTTTTCTGTGCGAAAGCGAAGCGACAGCAACAAATGTTTTTTCTGTGCGAAAGCGAAGCGACAGCAACAAATGTTTTTTCTGTGCGAAAGCGACAGCAACAACGACTGAGTGACCAACATCACGTTGGCCCAAAGCCTCCGGCGGATGTCACGGAAATCGGAAAGGAGTTCAATAAAGGATGTTAGCCTAAAACCATCGCATTCATGCGATAACGGCTAACTGACCTGCATCACGCAGGCCCAAGCACAAAGCCGATTCCGGACGCAATTATACCGAGGCATAATTGATTAATTAGCAGGAGCTCGATTTTCAAAGCAAAGTATGGGTTTATCGATTATTACTCCCAAAAGAGGCTTTGCCGTCAAAAGGTGTGGGCATGCGCGTTTGTGCCAATTACCAAAAAAATCTTTATATAAGCAGGCAATTCAATGCTTGTACAGTGCTATAAATGACGGTCGTCCTACTATGTTTTTTGTGGAGTATCATAGGATTTTAGCGACAAATTTTGCTTCCTATTTGCAATTGTGAATAGGAATTTTTCCATTGAAAGGGTTTTCTTTCTTAAGGGCTGCACGGAAAAGAAAAAAATTACTACCCGAATCATTTGAAAACGTTATTCTATCAACGTACAATATATGAAATAAGAAACACGACAGCACAAAATTGTTGTATAATGTTGTGGTATGAGGAAAGAAAGCAGGTTGACAAAAATGGAAAGCAAAATGAATGTATACGCAGTTATAGATATGCAAAAGCATCAGGCATTCGTGTTAAAGAATACGCTAGATGTGAAACTTAAGGTGAATATATGAAAAACTGGTTGATTTTCATTTCTGTCTTTATGGTTTCATTGTCACTTGTCATTAGTATTTTAGTACTCTGGAAAGCCGAGGCTCCATTCCGTTCAATTGAAGAGCAGGCTGAACAGTTGGCACTCGATGCCAAAGCCCTCGCAATTGTCTCGGAGTCTTACACATATAATGGCAAACATTCGTATGTCACTGTGTTCGGGGCAGATGAATATGGTGATAAAAAAGCTGTCTTTGTTCCGACGAATCTAAAAGCTGATTCAATTAAGGAAGTACTTTTAAAAGATGGTATTACGGAAAAGCAGGCATTATCGGTTTTGAAAAAAGAAGGCAATGTACAAAAAGTCCTTAATATCAAATTAGGCTATGAGGAGCCAGGTGCTGTTTGGGAAATTACATACCTAAACGATCACGATAAGCTCAACTATGTCTATATTATGTTTAAGGACGGCGACTGGTGGAAGCGCATTACGAATTTATAAGAGGAGTAGATCTCGTATGAAAAATTTATTAGCAAACCGTGTAAAAACTTTAACACCTTCTTCAACTTTAGCAATTACTGCGAAAGCAAAGGAATTAAAAGAGCAAGGTATTGACGTTATTGGTCTAGGCGCTGGTGAGCCTGACTTCAACACGCCACAAAATATTTTAAATGCTGCCATTGACTCGATGGAAAAAGGTTTAACAAAATATACACCTGCTGGCGGTCTTCCAGTACTTAAGAAAGCTATTATCGATAAACTTCACCGCGACAACAATCTTACATACAAGCCGAATGAAGTAATTGTAGGTGTTGGAGCAAAACATATTCTTTATACTTTATTCCAAGTGATTTTAAACGAGGGCGATGAAGTTATTATTCCAATTCCTTATTGGGTATCTTATCCTGAGCAAGTAAAATTAGCGGGCGGTGTACCTGTTTATGTTGAAGGCACACGTGAGCAAGGCTATAAAATTACTGCGGATCAATTAAGAGCTGCTGTGACAGATAAAACAAAAGCAGTTATTATTAACTCTCCTAGCAACCCATCAGGTATGATTTATTCTCGTGAAGAGATTGCTGAAATTGCTGCTGTTGCAGAAGAAAAAGATATTTTAATCGTGTCAGATGAAATTTATGAGAAGCTTGTATACAATGGTATTGAGCATTTTTCAATTGCACAGCTATCTGATGCAGTGAAAGCACGTACAATCGTTGTAAATGGTGTTGCAAAATCTCACTCTATGACAGGCTGGCGTATCGGTTATGCCGCAGGGGATGCGGACATTATTAAATCAATGACCGATCTTGCATCACACTCTACATCGAACGCAACAACAACTGCACAATATGCAGCAGTGGAAGCGTATAATGGACCACAAGACACTGTAGAAGAAATGCGTCAAGCATTCGAAACTCGTCTTGAAAAAATTTATCCACAGTTAAGTGCAATTCCTGGCTTCAACGTTTTAAAACCGCAGGGTGCATTCTATTTATTACCAGATGTAGCAGAAGCTATGGCTCATACTGGCTATGATTCAGTAGATGCATTCGCTTCGGATATTTTAACAGAAGCAAACGTAGCAGTGATTCCAGGTTCTGGCTTTGGTGCACCAACTACAATGCGATTATCTTATGCTACATCTTTAGACTTATTAGAAGAGGCAGTCCGTCGAATTGATACATTTGTAAAATCAAAATGGCAAGACTAATCCTTTTAACATCTTTCAGCAGAAGTCGCCCACCTCTATAGGTGGTGAGATGAATGCGAATGTAAGCTATTTTTCAGAGGGGGTCCAAACGCCCGCTGAAATAGTGGAACTCAGTCTAAGAACGCCACGTCCTGTGGCAACGACTGAGTGACCAACATCTTGTTGGCCTAAAGCCTCCGGCGGATGTCATGGAATCGGAAAGGAGTTCTTTGTGCAAGCACAAAGCCGATTCCAGACGCAATTATGCCAAGGCACAATTGATTGAACTTTGGAGGATTTCTATGAAAAAAATTATGATTCAAGATATGCCAAAGCATATCGGTGAAACCGTCAAGCTAGGAGCTTGGTTAGCGAACAAACGATCAAGTGGGAAAATTGCCTTCTTACAATTACGTGATGGTTCTGGCTTTGTTCAGGGCGTTGTTGTAAAAGAAGAAGTAGGCGAAGAAATTTTCGCCATTGCAAAAGGAATGTCCCAAGAAACTTCAATGTACATTACGGGAGAGGTTAAAGCAGATGAGCGTTCAAGCTTTGGCTGTGAAATTGCTGTAACTGGTATTGAAGTACTACATGCTGCAACTGATTTCCCTATTACGCCAAAAGAACATGGTCCAGAGTTTTTAATGGATAACCGTCACTTATGGCTACGTTCTCGTAAGCAACATGCGATCATGAAAATTCGTAACGAAATTATTCGTGCAACTTACGAGTTTTTCAACGACAATGGCTTTACAAAAATGGACCCACCGATTTTAACTGGGTCAGCTCCAGAAGGTACTTCTGAGCTATTCCACACAAAATATTTCGATGAGGATGCATATCTTTCTCAATCTGGTCAACTTTATATGGAAGCGGCTGCGATGGCATTAGGTAAAGTGTTCTCATTCGGTCCTACATTCCGTGCAGAAAAATCTAAAACACGTCGTCACTTAATCGAGTTTTGGATGATTGAACCAGAAATGGCATTTGTGGAATTTGAAGAAAACCTAGAAGTGCAAGAACAGTATGTAGCGCATATTGTGCAATCAGTTCTGGCAAACTGCAAATTAGAATTAGAGCGACTTGGTCGTGATACTTCAACACTTGAAAATATCAAAGCACCATTCCCTCGTATTTCTTACGACGATGCCATTAAATTATTACATGAGCAAGGATTTGACGATATTGAATGGGGCGATGATTTCGGTGCACCACATGAAACAGCAATTGCTAATTCATTTGATAAACCTGTATTCATCACTTGTTACCCAGTAGGCATTAAGCCATTCTACATGCAACCACATCCTGACCGTGATGATGTAGTATTATGTGCAGATTTAATTGCACCAGAAGGTTATGGTGAAATAATTGGTGGTTCTGAGCGTATTCACGACTATGATTTATTAAAATCACGTCTTGAAGAACATCAATTATCTTTAGATGCTTATGCATGGTATTTAGAGCTACGTAAACAAGGTTCTGTACCACATTCAGGCTTCGGTCTTGGATTGGAACGTACGGTGGCATGGATTTCTGGCACGGAGCACATTCGTGAAACGATTCCATTCCCACGTTTACTAAATCGCTTATATCCATAAGCAATACCTAGTTTGGTTTTAGGTTTTGCTGCCCGTCAAAGCAGTTAAAATTAAAAAAAGTCGCGTAGTGATGTGTCTACGCGGCTTTTCTACTTACGATAGAAAAAGGAGTCAAGTATAATATGAGCACAAATAACAATCGACTCCGTACATGGACTGAGCAGAGAATGATTCAAATTCCTCAGCTTTTTTTTCAGTTTTATAAGGAGTTAAATATTGAGGATGATGAGGCACTTATTGTTATGCATTTACTTTCGTTCCATATGGAGGGGAATGATTTTCCTACGCCTAATGACCTGATGAATCGTCTGACAATGCCTGGCAATGACATTACTTCACGACTACAGCGCTTAATGCAAAAAGGTTTCCTTGAAATAACAAGCGACGTCGATGCAAATGGCAAACTATATGAAAAATATTCGGTATACCCACTTTGGGAGCGTATTATGCAGATGATTGAAATGAAGGAACATCAAAAATCAGCAGTATCACTTCGACAAGAAGAGGGTGAAATATTCCGATTATTTGAAGAGGAAATGGGGCGTCTTTTATCTCCTTTAGAGCTAGAAAAAATCGGATATTGGTTAGATGAGGATAAGCACAGTCCGGCGCTTATTAAGGAGGCGCTTAAGGAGTCTGTATTTGCTGGCAAGCTAAGTATTCGTTATATAGATCGAATATTACTGGAGTGGAAAAAGAAAAATATTACGACACCACAGGCAGCACAGAAGCAAAGCGAGCAGTTCCGGGAAAAACAAACATTTAACCGACCGCCAGTCCGAACAATGCAGCAAGAAACGCAGTCGACAAATAAAGTACCATTTTATAATTGGTTAGAAGAAAGAGAATAGGAGGCTTCCGACATGTTAACAAAAAAACAATGGGAGCATTGTCTAGCGGAAATGGATCGTATGTTTCCTGATGCACATTGTGAGTTAGTACATGACAATCCGTTTGAACTAACTATTGCCACGTTATTATCGGCACAGTGTACGGATGTACTTGTAAACAAAGTAACGAAAACATTGTTTCAAAAATATAAAAAGCCGGAAGATTACTTAGCTGTATCCTTAGAAGAGCTGCAACAGGACATTCGCTCCATTGGTTTGTATCGGAATAAGGCAAAGAATATTCAAGCATTATGTCAAAGGCTATTAGAGGAATACGAGGGGGAAATACCCGCAAGTCGAGAAGCACTAGTCACATTGCCTGGTGTTGGTCGTAAGACTGCTAATGTCGTGTTGTCTGTAGCTTTTGAAATTCCTGCACTTGCAGTGGATACACATGTAGAGCGCGTCTCTAAGAGATTGGGGCTTTGTCGCTGGAAGGATTCAGTGCTTGAAGTCGAAGAAACAATTATGAAAAAAACACCGATGGACAAGTGGTCGAAAACACATCACCAGCTAATTTTCTTCGGTCGTTATCATTGTAAAGCTCAAAACCCTAACTGTCACACTTGCCCTTTACTTGATGATTGTAGAGAGGGGCAAAAACGTTTAAAGAAAGGGTTGGTGAAGGAAGCGTGAATGTAGAGGCACTCGAAAAGGAAAAAGTAGATGCTTGGTTTGCAGAATGGGCAGAACTAGAAGGCAAAATTCATGCAGCTCATGATGCAAGGACTGGTGAAGCAAAAGGATTAATGGAATTGGCCATTTTATTGTTTGAGCGCTTAGTGCAAGATGCAGGGGATGAAGTGTTGCCTATTAATGGTGTCGAACGCTTAACCTTTATAAAAGCAAAGCCTGGCCAATATGCCTGTTATCGTCAGCTCGATGAATTATTTAAGGAAACAAAAAAACGAGCAGCACGGCTACGCTTGCAGGCTGCAAAAAAATAATACAGACAGATAGACCTGAAAGATATAAAAAGAGGCTGGTACATAACTGGTCAAAACCTTAAAAGCGCGAGAAATCAATTTTAAAATGTTGATTTCCGCGCTTTTCTGTGTCAAAGTGTTGAGCCACTTCCACAATTTGTTGCTACGCTTTCCCGCAAAAAAAAAAGCATCTTTTGAAGTTTCAATTTATCACTTTAAATTAGATTGCCCTGCCAAAGAAACGTTTTATGTGTTGTGGTTGATTGGTGGGGAAGCGACCAGCCGGAACGGCAATCAACTCCTCTCTTGACGAAGAGACATACTTTTTTGACACTTTGACTTATAGACATATAGTTTTCCAACAACAAAAAAGCAGAGTAGCGTTATGCTACTCTGCTTTATTTTATTCAGTACTACCAGTACCATCATCCGGTGCGGTTGGTTCAGTTGGCGTTGTTGGTGGCTTGCTACCATTATTGTTGCTGTTGTTACCTGGGGGGTTACCGTTATTTCCTGTATTGCCGCTGTTACCATTCCCACCGGCGTTACCATTGCCACCAGTATTAGCATTGCCATTACCATTGTTGCTGTTATTGCCATTGTTACCATTTCCGTTACCATTGTGGTTACCGTTGTCCCCGTTGTTGCCATTTTGATCAGGTGCTGTTGGCTCCTCAACATCAGGTTTATCCGGAGTATCTGGCTCTTTATCTTTATCCTCTTCATCAGTCGTACCTGTTACTTGGAAGGTAGCTGTACCTGGTTTACTGCGTGTATCATCAACAACTGCTACGACAGAAATCGTGTAATTGCCATCTTCCAGTTCTTTGCTGCTAATTGTTAAGTCTTTGCTTTCCGTTTTACCAAGAGAAATAGTCTTTCCGCCTTCTCGTTTAGCAGATACCTCGAAAGTAGTTGGTAGCGGTTCATTTGTTTCCGGATTAAGCATTGCATCATGCTCCCAAGAAATATTGATTGATTGACCTTCTATATCAAGGCTTGCACTTACATTGTAAGGTGAAGAAAGTTCCGGCATTGCGTATTCATTTGAAACTTCCTTAGGCTCTGTTCCACGTACAAATAGCTCTGTTCGACGTTTCTCACTTGGAGTAAAGTTACTTGCTAATTTAAGTGGTTTTGTGCCTGCTTCAATTGTAGCTTCCACAACTGAGTTTGGTTTTTTGAAACGTGGTGTTTCAACGTTCGCCGAAATCTCTTTCATAATTTGTTTAAATAAATGTTGTGGTAAACGACGTTCATCCCAAGTTGTAATAGGATCAAAGTGTTTTTCATAACCACTCCAAATAGCGATTGAATAGTTTGATGTGTAACCAGCAAACCATGAATCAGGTACACTTGTATCCGGTAAATTATGCTTGTTAAAATCAGCGCGTGAATAGTTTGTTGTACCTGTTTTACCTGCGATATCTAATCCAGGTACATTGGCTGCAGTACCTGACGCATCAGGTTTATTACCGACAACGTCACGTAACATATCTGTCACCATGTAAGCTGTATAATCGCTCATTGCTACAGTTGGTTCTGGTGTGTAGTCTTTTGTTGTTTTACCATCACGGTAAACGATTTTTGTAATCGCATAAGGATCAGTGTAAACACCGTTATTCCCAAATGCTGCATAGGAAGCTGCCATTTGTGTAGGAGACATTGTAATATCCCCACCACCGATCGCATCAGATTCATAAACTTTTTCAGCATTAATGCCTAAACGACCAACAAATTCTTGAGCTTTATCAATACCTACTTCTTTTAATACTTTAACAGCTGGAACGTTACGTGAAGCATATAAAGCTTTACGTGCTGTTATTGCTCCCATATACTTATTATCCCAGTTTGTAATAGTTTGATCCGAACTTGAGTATTTCATAGGTTCATCCACAAGTGTTTGACCTGTTGACCATTTTAAATTTTCGATTGCTGGTCCATAATCTAGTAATGGCTTCATAGTTGAGCCTGGTTGATGTTTTAAATCATATGCATAGTTGAAACCACGGTTAACCCCGTAATTGCGTCCGCCACCGATTGCTTGAATTTGACCACTTTTCGTATCAACGACAGTTACACCAGATTGAATCTCTTTAGTTGGGAAGTTACTGTCATCATTCATAATGTTTTCCACAATTTGTTGGGCTTTCGGATCAAGAGTTGTGTAAACTTTAATTCCTTCCGCCATTGCACTTCCATCACCGTTTTCCTCTAGCTCATTAATAACAACATCAAGGAAGGCATCGTACTTAGTGCCAGCAAATTTTTGACGAGTTTCATCATCAGCGAGGCCGATTTTAACATCTACTTTTTTTGCTTCTTCCATTTCCTCTTTTGAAATTTTACCATGCTGATACATTAAACCTAAAACAGTGTTCCGACGTTTCTCGGCAAGCTCTGGGTATTTTATTGGATTGTATGCATTTGGACGTTGTACTAAACCTGCAAGTAATGCTTCTTCATCTAAAGTTAAATCTTTTAGTTCTTTCCCATAGAAATATTGGGCTGCTGTACCGAAGCCATAAACACGACCTGACATCAGCATTTTGTTAAAGTACATTTCAAAAATTTCTTCTTTTGAATATTTACGCTCTAATTGGTAGGCAAGCCAAGCTTCCTGTGCTTTACGTTTTAATTTTTTCTCATTTTGTAAAAATGAGTTTTTAACAACTTGCTGTGTTAATGTCGAGGCCCCTTGTGCCCCGAAGCCATCACGGAAGTTAGCGAGTATTGCGCCACCAAGGCGATAAAAATCCATACCACCGTGCTCGAAAAAGCGTGCATCTTCCGTTGCAAGGATAGCGTTAATCATATCCTTTGGTATATCTTCATATTTTACATATTTACGGTTTTTTGCACCTATCGTTGCAAATAAATCACCGTTTTTATCATAGAACTCTGAGGAAACTGGATCCTTCAGTAAGTTTTCATCTAGTTCAGGTGCGCTACTTGCATAATAGGCGAATAACCCTGCACCTCCAATAAAACATGCAGCTATAACAGCTACTATTGTTAACGTAATGCGCTTGAACCATTTTTTCTTCGCTGGTTTCGGAGCGCTTTTTTTATTTTTTTGAGCGAGAGCCTTTTGATGCTCACCGCGTGTCGGACGACGTTCAGTCATTCTACTATCTCCTCACTTTCAGAACCATGGCTTTTTGCTTCAATTAGCTTTTGGACAATCGGTAAATAATCGATCCGTGGATAATAGCTTGTAGGAATTTCAAAAGCTTCCTTTTCTATAGTTGAAAAGGAAATCGATTTACGTTCACCGTTTTCCATCGCTAGCCAGGCCTTTTGTAAAACATCGTATGGCACGATAAAATATCGTTCAAAAGCTGAGAAACGAACGATAATAAAAGCCACACCATTTTGTTCCGTCACTTGCTGCATATGTGTCATTTGATGTACGTGAATATTCTTTAGGGGAAAGCTAGTCTTTGAAGCAGTTTCCTTTGCATCAAAATCAATATAATGCCCATTCCAAACCCCATTGTAATCTGTTGTCGATGGTGTTCGGAAATAAGCCTCACGAATAACTGCAGCACTTCGTGATGGGTACTCTACTTTGACGATTTGCACGGGAACAGGTTTCTTATGAATGATAGCAAATCGCCTTTTTACATAATAATCATTTGCTTCATTAATTTCATCTTCTAGTGTTTTCCCTCGATTACTAAAAGAAAAATCCTTGTCCTTTCCCTTTTTTGCTGTTTTTTCAACAGTTGGATTAGGGGAATATAATTTCCCATTCGGATAACGAATTGTCACTTAGTTCACCCTCTATAATACTGCTATTATACAATAGTTTACCATGATTAAGTAGCAGTTCTCCACTTCCAATAATAGTATGATTGATGCTAGATTAACGGTGATTTAAATTACCATTAAATAACCGATCTTTGGGCAATTTTCGCCTCTTAAAGTCGAAAAATATCATGTAATATAACTCGAGAATCGTCAAAATAACTGATGAAATTTCCAAACGAATTTATAGAAAAAACTGGTCTCTACGTTAGTTTCTCTACTTAATAGACGATTTTGAAGACTACGAAAATAGACTAGTTCAATTAAATTTTATCGAAATACTTCTTCTTTCAGCTAACTTACGCTTATTTTGTCACGCATGAAGGTAATTTTATACATGCGAGGAATACATAAATTAAAGCAAAGGAGGCGTTATTTTGAACAAGTTAAAACAATTAGTTGCGCAGTTGGATCTGGTCAATCAATTACTGTTAACGAGAGTGTCTTTGGAAAACAACGCACAGAGCATGAATTTTTTTATGCAGCTTAAATCTGTTAGCCAGAAAGTAAGCTTAGCAGAAAAGAACTGGCAAGTAAAGAATGCTTGTTCGCCTATTAGTAGTGAAAAATGATAGACTTTGGTACACTTATCTCATATGCAATATAAATAACCCAATATGAGTATTTTTCATACATTATCTACCACTATGAGTGATGTACCTTAAATAGTACTCATCACCAAAAGCTAGGGATGTCATTTTCTTGAAAGATATGCCATTTATATGGGCTGATTGGTGTGAAGACTAAAGGCAACGCTTTAGTCACTGGTGAGACCCGAGAACGAGCTAGTAGTGGGACAAAGACTAAAAACATTATGTCCTGTGATAGCTCTTTTGAGACCAACATTGTGAGCTGTCGTTGCTCTTTCCCACAGTCGAAACGGAAATCAATCCCAAGTTTATGGTGATGAGCCATAAATAAAGCTTTTATTCATCATTGGGAGTAATATAACTCATATAATATAAATATTTTGTAGACTAAGGTAGAACGAATTTTAGAAACATAGGTTCGCTTGCGTTCATGTAAATGCAGGTGAATCTTCATTTTAAGGATGGATTCAACCTAAATACGATAAAATTCTAAGGTTCATCACCAAAAGTTGTGTTGAAACATGTGACATGTAATGCGTTAAGGCTTTCGCACAGAAGAACCTTGGTTGTTCCAAGCGACTTATCGGACGCCCTCAGGAAAGTGCATAGTTGAAACGGATTCAACCCTACTTTATGGTGATGAGCCTTCATTAATGAGATGAGGTGCGAAATTGTTGTTACTGCAGCAAACTTCCCAATTAGTAGATGAATGTGAAAAATGTGTTTCACGCTTTTGGCAAATGCGTGAGGAGAATCGTTCTCCTGACTTTTTTGTGGAGGTTAAGCCACACGCTGATGTCATTCACCAGCTTTTAAAGGAATGGCAGCAAGAGGCGAATAAGTGGATTCAAAAAAATCAGCCAAAATATATGCATACACAACAAATTGCTTCAGCGGTGGAATCGATGGAGCAGTTTGTTGTGCAATCCTTTTATAAAGAAACGAGTAAAAAGCGTTTTTTAGATGCGATTCATTCAACCTCTTATACATTAAAAATTTTTGAAAGGTTAGTGAAGGAGATAGAAACAGATGTTATCGAAAAAAAGGACCATTAGTGAACTGTTAAACGAGTGGAGATATGATGAGGAGTTAAAGGAACGCATTTTACACTGGCAAACGCTTGAAGGGCGTGAAGCTAAATATGTACCTTTACCAGAGAATTTACATCCTTCACTTGTAAAGGCTCTTCGCGCAAGAGGGATAGAACAACTGTATACCCATCAACGTCAGGCGTTTGAATACGCGATGGAGGGTGTTTCCTTTACTGCCGTTACACCAACAGCGTCTGGAAAATCATATTGCTACCATTTACCGGTACTACAAAAAATAGTAGAAGATAAAAATTCACGCGCGATTTATTTATTTCCAACGAAAGCTTTGGCGCAGGATCAGAAAAATGATTTAAATGAACTAATCGAACAAAGCGGTGAGGAAATTTTAAGTTATACGTATGATGGGGATACCGCGCCTGGAATTCGCCAAAAGGTTCGTAAGGCAGGGCATATTGTAATGACAAATCCTGATATGCTTCATTCAGGGATTTTGCCACATCATACGAAATGGGTTTCACTATTTGAAAATTTGCAGTATATCGTCATTGATGAGTTGCATACATATAAAGGTGTGTTTGGCTCGCATGTTGCGCACGTTATTCGAAGATTAAAACGTATTTGTGAGTTTTATGGCAGTAAGCCGATTTTCATTTGTACATCAGCAACCATCAAAAATCCAAAAGAGTTAGCGGAAGCTTTAACGAATGAAAGCCATGCCTTAATTAGCGATTCTGGCGCGCCAGTTGGGAAAAAGACATTTCTTTTTTATAATCCACCAATCGTCCATAAAACATTTGGCGTGCGTCGAAGTGCTGTTTTAGAGGTAAGCGATCTCGCGAAAAGATTATATACAGCAGGTATTCAAACCATTATTTTTGCTAAAAGTCGTGTACGAGTAGAAATGATTGTAACGTACTTAAAGGAACTTACACGCAATAAGCTTTTAGATGAATCGGTGAGAGGTTATCGTGGTGGTTATTTACCCTCTGAGCGACGTGTTATTGAACGAGGGCTTCGTGATGGTACTATTCAAACGGTGGTTAGTACAAATGCACTGGAATTAGGTGTCGATATTGGCCAATTACAAGCATGTATCATGACGGGATACCCGGGAAATATCGCTAGTGCTTGGCAGCAAGCTGGTCGTGCTGGCCGTCGTCAGGACGAGGCGCTAATCATTTATGTAGCACAATCGGCAGCACTTGACCAGTACGTAGTGAACCATCCACTTTTTTTACTTGGTAGTGCACCAGAGGAAGCGCGAATTTATCCTGAAAATATGTTGATTTTAATGGATCATTTGAAATGTGCAGCGTTTGAGCTACCATTTTCCATACATGATATGTATGGTGAATATGAGATTCAGGAGTTACTGGCCTATTTAGCGGAGGAAGGCGTTGTTTTTAAAACGAGTGAGAAGTGGCATTGGATGAGTGACCGTTTCCCGGCCCATGACATTAGTCTTCGCTCTGCTTCGCAAGAAAATGTTGTAATCATTGATATGACTATCGCTGCGCAAACAAAGGTTATTGGTGAAATGGATCGTCATAGTGCGATGACATTACTACATGAAGAGGCGATTTATTTGCATCAGGGCATTCAATTTCAAGTAGAAAAGCTTGATTGGGAAGAGAAGAAAGCGTATGTACGGGAAGTAGATGTCGATTACTATACTGACGCTAATCTTGCAGTTGAGATGAAGGTGCTAGAAGAAGATCGGAGCCGAGATTATCATGGTGGAGTTATTGGCTTCGGTGATGTTGGTTTAGTCGCACAGGCAACGATCTTTAAAAAAATACGCTTCGGTACACACGATAATATCGGTTCTGGTCCTATTCATTTACCACCGGACGAAATGCATACAAGCTCTTCGTGGCTATCATTCTCTGCGCTAGAAAAATGGTCGGAGGCGGAGCTAACAGACGCCATGACAGGAGCTGCATATGCGATGAATGCGTTCATACCTTTGTTTATTCAATGTGATAGTAGCGACGTAGCAGTTGTCCCACAGGTAAAGGCAACTCATAATGAGCAGCCGACATTTTTTGTTTATGATAAGTACCCTGGTGGTATCGGCTTAAGTGAAAAAGTATATGATTTGTGGGAAGATTTGTTGACTAAGACATTGGAGCATGTAGCAAATTGTGCTTGCGAATCAGGATGCCCATCATGTATAGGGGCTCAGGATAGCTTGGAACAAGCGAAGAAAAAAGTAATAGAGTTACTTCGAATTTTAAATTAGAGATAAAAGAGGGTATGAGAGGAAAAAGTCTAGCACTATCCCACCATGCCCTCTTCTTTGATTAATTTATAAATCATCTTACAGTTGTTCCTAGTAAGTTCTTTTAGTTGACGTCGAGAAGAGTTAGGGTGTTTTTTCAAAATTAAGCGAAGTAACTTAAGTCTTTTTGCACTCAGTTCGATACTACCTTCTGCAATTGGCTACATTTTTAAATTTCCCGAATCTGTATTAATCTGATTTAAGAGTAAATACATTGTCATTTTTCATAACATCAGCACCAATTTTCCAACAAGGATGATAAGTCAGTTCGTAAAACAATCATAGCTTTCTCAACATTTTTCGATTTAGCATATCAGTTTAAACGCACAACTTATGGTGGAACTCACTCTTAGTCTGGAGTTTGTAATTTGTAGTTACTTGTTTGCCAGTACTGGATGGACTGTAACATGTGACGTAACTGATGCGTGATGGAAATGGAAAAATAAAACGGGCTAGCTGATAAGTCAATTACAACTTATAGCTAACCCATTTAATAGGAAACCTTATATGTTTCTATTTTAATTGTCGTATCCGATTTCCCCTTGTTTAACTTTCGCTAATTCACCACTCTCACTTACCAATTTAAATTTATAAGATTTTCCACGAGGTAAGTGATCTGTTGGTGCTGATTTCCAGAAAGTTCCAGATGTAGGGAAAACTACTTTCCCTACGAATTTATCTGAGCTGTCATAAAAATAAACTGCAAGATCCTTTGTTCTGTTTACTCTTTCTACAGTTACATAAACAGGATTTTTATATAGTTTGCCATTGTTAATCCATACAAAATTTTTAAATTCACCTTTGCCAAAATCATCATAATGATTAGGATATTGAGCACTTCTTGAAGAAATTAATGTCTCTTCCTGTTTAGAGGAATCCTCTATTTTTTTTAAATATTCCTCTTCAGTATAGGGTGTTATTTCCTGATTATCGGCATCATAATATTTTGCCATATTATTTTCGTTAGTATCCATTTCCGCTGCTTTAACAGAATCCTCGTTAATAGATAATACAAATGTAGCTATAAATACTGTGAATAAACTCATAACCCATTTTTTCAAAACTACACTCCCTTTCTTGTAATATATATACATATTATACAAAATAATGTATTTAATATATAGTTTATGATGAAAATAAGAATAAATATCTAGTATAATATATAATTATATTACTAAAATGATATTTTTGATACTAGGATTCACTAGCGTTGTATAAAATTAAATGAATTTTCCGTCTATTCATTTTCTTCCGTTTTTAAGAAAATGAAAGACACCCAAATAAAAGTAGTAAACATCCATTTATTTACTATAACCTTTAACAGGGGAAGCTGACAGCTCAAAATCCTTAGGGGACCTTTTTTTCTTCAATTTCTCGAAGCCAAATACGTGCTGATTTCCATAGTACTGCTTTTAAGAGACTACAATTTGTAAGTACGTGAAGCTATGCTAGCACGTTTAAGCTGTAAACAATTATCGTAATATAAAGCGTATGTAAGAGAAGTAGATGTCGATTACTATACTGACGCTAATCTAGCTGGGAGATGAAGGTGCTAGAGGAAGATCGGAGCCGAGATTATAAAGGCGGTATTATTGGCTTCGGTGATGTTGGGTTAGTCGCACAGGCAACGATCTTTAAAAAATACGCTTCGGTACACAAGATAATATCGGTTCGGGCCCTATTCATTACCACCGGACGAAATGCATACAAGCTCTTCGTGGCTATCATTCTCTGCGCTGGAAAAATGGTCGGAGGAGGAGCTAACAGACGCCATGACAGAAGCTGCATATGCGATGAATGCGTTCATACCTTTGTTTATTCAATGTGATAGTAGTGATGTAGCAGTTGTCCCACAGGTAAAGGCAACTCATAATGAATTGCCAACATTCTTTGTCTATGACAAGTATCCTGGTGGTATCGGCTTAAGTGAAAAAGTATATGATTTGTGGGAAGATTTGTTGACTAAGACATTGGAGCATGTAGCAAATTGTGCTTGCGAATCAGGATGCCCATCGTGCATAGGATCTCAAGATAGCTTACAACAAGCAAAGAAAAAGGTAGTAGATTTACTTCGAATTTTAAATAAGAGTACGAAGAGGGCTTGATAGGAAAAAGTCTAATTCTATTCCTTTAAGTCCTCTTCTTTCATTCGTGTATAAATCAATTTACGGTTGCTCGATTTCAGCGAAAAATCTACTCTTATCCGAAAAAGATTTCAATTATTATAGGATTAACTTTATCCACTAAATTCACCTGTACTCTGCGACGAAATCAAAACGACAAGAGCATTCGTCTAGCCCTTCTAAAAATCACGTCCTTTTTGTGCAATAGCTAAAAGTTGCACTATGATTACTATAAGTTATACTTGTGGTAAAAACTCAAAATAGTTTATAGCAAGCGAAGAAAAACGTACACAAATTTTAGCAATTTTACATGCAGAAAATGAGTGAAGTAAATGTCTTACGAAAATAAAATTTTACAAATGAAAAAAATGCTCGGTAAAAAAACGACAACAACTATAAAAAAAGAGGATAAACCTGCTTATCAAAAGCCTATTGTTCCAAGCTATACAGAGCAGTGGGCAAAAGCGGGCCTGACAGTTTTAGAAAATGATTTCGGTATTGTTTTTAAACGACAAGTGCGATATCCTTTTGGTTTTCAGCATGGTCATTATAAGTTGCAGTCATATTTTGATGCATTAGTAAAATGGCAAGAGGCAAAGTTTGAACATCCATATGCGTTAAAAATGGATGAAAAGGTATTATTTTTTGATACGGAAACTACTGGGTTAAAGGGTGTAGGTACACAAATTTTTCTTCTGGGCTTTTTAGAAGTGTCAAAAGAAGATAAAAGCTTTATTTTAACTCAATTTATTCTAGCCGATCCTGCTCATGAGGCCGCGTTACTTTTTGAATCGAAGCTTTGGCAAAAAACAGCAACGGTGATTACCTACAATGGAAAAAGCTTTGACTGGCCGCAACTTGAAACACGTTGGACACTCCATCAAAAAGAATTACCTAAATTGCGTACACAGCGGCAAATTGATTTGTTGCATAGTTCAAAGCGTTTATGGAAAAATGATATGGAACGAATGAAATTAACATCTGTGGAAGAAGAGAAGCTTGGCTTTTCCCGCATTGGAGATATACCAGGATATCTAGCACCAATCATTTATTTAGATGCAATTAAAAGCGGTGTTCCAGATGCACTTATGAAAGTCCTTCTTCACAATGAATGGGATTTACTTTCACTGATTACGCTTTATGTCCATTCTACAAATTTGCTATTTGAGGAGGCAAGCGAAGAATCGGCAAAAACGTTTACAAATATCGGGAAATGGTATGCTGATTTAAAAGAGGGTTCACAGAGCGTAAAAGTTTTGGAAAAGGTAACGACCCAATTTGATGCACTAGAAGCAGGAAATGCACAATATTATTTAGCAATCCAGCAGAAAAGAAATAAAAAGTTTAGTGAAGCAATCGATGCATTTGTGGCTGCTCTTCATTTCGTTGATTCACGAAAAAAGTTGCATGTATTAGAACAGCTCGCTATGATATATGAACATCAAATGAAAGATTATAACCAGGCCATTTATTATACGCAAGAGGGCATAAAATTAATTAAAAAGAATGAGCAATGGAGAGTAGAACAAAAGGAGAAATGGGAAATTTCTTGGGAAAAGAGGTTACTCAGGTTAGGAAATAAGAAATAATTTCCCGGGTAAGCGCAAGAAACGACAAGTTTAGCCTTACATTTAATGTTTTCAGACGATATAATGTGATGAAGTATGCTATAATGTAACGCATGTAGTGTGAGGAAGGGCGATGTGAATGGATATTAAATTAACGTCAAAAAAGATCCTTGAAAAGGAATTTAAGAAGAATTTTAAAGGCTACAATGTAGAAGAAGTCGATTCATTTCTTGATGAGATAATACAAGACTATGAAACGTTTGAAAAAGTGGTGGCCCAACTTCGTGAAGAAAATAAACAGCTAAAAGAAGAAATTGATAATACTCCTAAGAGACAACCTGTTGCATCTGCTACTGGTACGACAAACTTTGATATTTTAAAACGTCTTTCGAATTTAGAGAAACACGTATTTGGTAGTAAGTTGTACGAATAATTTTTTGTCAAATATATTGTATTTATCATAAAACTCTAGTATAATCTTTTTATCATCATGAAATTCTGGTAATCGCTGCGGCGCTAGACGTCGTAGAGGAAAGTCCATGCTCGCACGGTTCTGAGATGACCGTAGTGTTCGTGCTTACTGAAAAAATAAGGTAAGGCAGCTGTAAAGGCTGACGGCGGAAGGAAAACCTAAGTCTTAATGATATGGTTGAAACTTCCTGAAAGTGCCACAGTGACGTAGCTTGCTTGGAAACATGCAAGGTGGAACGAGGTAAACCCCACGAGTGAGAAACCCAAATTATGGTAGGGGCACTCTCTTGAAGGAATTGAACGGATAGAGGGACAGAGCTGGCTCTGTAGATAGATGATTACTACCCGGTCGTACGAGGCGATAGCTGTTTGAGTACTCGGGAACAAAACATGGCTTATGGAATTTTTTTGATGCTTATTATGAAATGACAAGCGCTCTCCAATTTGGTGGAGAGCTTTTCTTTTGAATACAGTAAGAAAAAGTTACTTGTTAATCATGTCTAGACATGAGCGATATACGTTTGAGAATAAGGCTGTACACTGTTGGTCATGCCCCTGTCACTACGATTCGAAACATAAACATCTAATAAACTATTATCGCATCGATGTACATATTGTCTACATACGAGTAGACTGACGCAAAAGCGCTTTTCTGAAAAATGAGGGTAGTAAAGAGAGATAGGATGGAGCGGAAACATGAACGGAGTGAACGATAGTCTGGAGAAGCTAAATTCGATTTCCAAATATCCTACTGCATTAATAACAAAAATCTTCGAAAATGTATCTGAAGGCATCATGATTACGGATAAAGAGAAAAGAATAGAAATGGTCAATCCTGCATTTGAATTTGTTACCGGCTATAAGCGTAATGAAGTGATTGGAAAAACGCCAGCCGTTCTACAGTCAGGTGTTCATGAATTGCAATTTTATTTAGATATGTGGCAAAAGATACGACAAGAAGGCAATTGGCAGGGGGAAATATGGAATCGTCGTAAAACCGGAGACGTATATCCAGAATGGTTAACAATTGTTGGTATAACCAACGATGAGGGAGAAATTACAAATTACTGTGGTATTTTCACAGATTTGTCTGAGAGAAAAATAGTAGAAAATGAACTAGAAAAGCGTTTATTAACTGACTCATTAACGGATGTATCAAATCGATTTGCATATATTGAAAGAATGGATAATCTACTAGAATCAACTTCTACTATTTCTCATTCAGTACAGCATGCAGTCTATTTTTTAGATTTAGATCGATTTAAGCAAATTAATGATACGTTAGGTCATGCGGTCGGAGATACCATTCTAGTAGAAGTGGCAAAGCGCTTAAAAACATTGTTGAAAAATAAAGATATCATTGCTAGATATGGCGGTGACGAATTTATTATTACGTTAACAAACGTGAAGAATGCCAAAGAAGCCGCAAATTTTGCTGAACAAATTATTGGAATTATTGAACAGCCTTTGGATATTAATGGTCAAGATATTTTTATTTCTACGAGTATTGGTATCAGTATGTATCCATTAGATGGTGAAGCAACGGAGCAATTGATTCATTGCGCTGACAAGGCAATGACTTATTCAAAAAAGAATGGCCTTAACGACTATGCTTTTTATTTTGATGAATTGAAGACTGACTCACAGCGTGTTTTATTATTAGATTCAGAACTACGAAGAGCAATCGAAAACCGGGAATTTCATCTGCATTTCCAACCTAAAGTATCTATGGAAAATGAAGAAATTCAAGGGCTAGAGGCACTTGTTCGTTGGAATAGTGAAAGACTAGGATTCGTCTCTCCAGCAGAGTTTATTCCGTATGCTGAGGAAACAGGATTAATCATTCCTTTAAGTGAAGTGATCATAGAAAAAGCTTGTGAGGCAGTTATAGAGATGCGTCAATGTGGCTACAAAACGCCAGTTGCTATTAATATTTCAAGTATTCACTTTAAGCAACAAAACTTTTTAGACTCTGTTCAGTCAATATTAGAGCGTTATAACACGCCTGCTAACAATTTTGAAATCGAAGTTACAGAACGTACTGTGATGAACAGTGCCAATGAAACGGTTAGCAAGCTTGTGCAGCTGAAGAAAATGGGCTTTAAAATTTCTATTGATGATTTTGGGACAGGTTATTCATCTCTTAGTTATTTGGTTCGCTTCCCCCTTGATTATTTAAAAATCGACCGAAGCTTCATTCAGCATATTGGCTCACTCGATGAAAAACAGGCAGTAGTGGATGCAATTATTCAAATGTCGCATCGTCTAAAAATGAAAGTTGTTGCTGAAGGTGTAGAACAAGCACAACAAGTGGATATACTACGTAAAATGAACTGTGATATAATTCAAGGTTATTATTACAGCAAACCGTTGCCACTTCACGAACTTATGGAGTTTATGGAGTATTGGGAAATTGAACATCAAGGAAGGAATTAGTGTATGGCAAACTATAAATTAGTAGCAACTGCAGCAATGGGACTAGAGTCGATTGTAGCACAAGAGGTACAGGCATTAGGCTATGAAACAACAGTCGATAACGGCAAAGTGTATTTTGAAGGTGACGAAACGGCCATTGCACGGACAAACTTATGGCTACGTGTAGCTGACCGAGTAAAAATCGTTGTGGGACAGTTCCCTGCTAAATCTTTTGAACAGTTATTTGAAAGTGTAAAAGCGCTACCTTGGGAAAAATACTTACCAGTTGATGCAGCTTTCCCAGTATCGGGGAAATCTGTTAAATCCAAATTATTTAGTGTACCCGATTGTCAGGCAATTACTAAAAAAGCAATTGTAGAGCGCATGAAACAACATTATAAGCGTTTAGGATTTTTAGATGAATCAGGTGCAACGTATAAAATAGAAGTTTCAATTTTAAAAGATGTGGCTACACTTACTATTGATACTTCGGGTGCTGGCTTGCATAAGCGTGGTTATCGTCAAGCACAGGGTGAAGCACCATTAAAAGAAACATTAGCAGCAGCACTCGTACAAATTTCAAAGTGGAATCCGAATCGACCATTCGTTGATCCATTCTGCGGTTCAGGTACAATTGCATTAGAAGCAGCAATGTTTGGCCAAAATATTGCACCGGGCTATAATCGTGAGTTTATTTCAGAGAATTGGCCATGGATGAAGGCAAAAATTTGGGATGCAGCGCGAGATGAAGCGGATAGCTTAGCGAACTACGATCAACCATTAGAAATTATCGGGTCTGATATAGATCATCGTATGGTGAGTATTGCACAAGAAAATGCACTAGAAGCGGGCTTTGGTGATATGATTACGTTCAAGCAAATGCAAGCACGTGATTTTACAACACAGCTAACAGACGGTGTTTTGATTGGTAATCCACCATACGGAGAGCGTATTGGTGACATCGAAGTCGTGGAACAGGTAATTCGTGATTTAGGAAAAGTCATGAAAAACTATCCGACTTGGTCTGTATACATGTTATCTTCAATGAAAAACTTTGAGGAATTGTACGGTCGTCAATCGACGAAGAAGCGTAAATTATTCAATGGCTTTATTGAAACAAATTATTACCAGTTCTGGGGACAAAAGTCTAAAAGAGATTAACAAACGGTAACGGAAGATAAGATTTTTTCTTATCTTCCGTTTCGTCGCGTATAATAGGAACAGATAGTTAGAGGGGGAACGTCAATTGCGTAAATCTTTACCATTTGTATTAACGAAGGACCGCTCATTTTTTGAGTCATTAGGTGACTGGATGGGGGACGTCCTTTACGATGAATTACCAGAAAAGGGCTTTGAATGTCGTGATGAACAAATTTTTATGGCATATCAAATTGAGCAGGCTCTAAAAGAGAAAAACGTGCTTTTTGCTGAGGCAGGTGTAGGGACTGGAAAAACAATTGCCTATTTACTACCAGCTGTATCCTATGCACGTTATACTGGAAAACCAGCTCTGATCGCATGTGCTGATGAAACTTTAATCGATCAGCTAGTAAAAGAGGGCGGCGATATTTATAAGCTACAAAAAACGTTAGGTCTTGAAATTGATGTTCGCTTAGCAAAGTCACGAGATCAATATTTATGTTTAAAGCGTTTTGAGGAAGCTGAAAAAGTGGTGTCCGATGAATGGATCGACGATATTGCGTTTTCTATACCTGATGGAGTATATGCACAGGGCTCGATGATTGCTATACAACCTTATGGTGAGCGTAGTGATTATCCAACTGTCAGTGATGAAGATTGGCAAAAAGTAAACTACAACTCGATTATGCAGTGTTCAGTATGTGACCTGCGTAATCGATGTGGTCAAACATTACATCGTGCACATTATCGTAAATCGGCGGATCTCATTATTTGTTCACAAGATTTTTTAATGGAACATTTAGCTACAAAGGATTCTCGTGAACGTGAAGGGCAATTAGCTTTATTGCCTGAAGTGTCAATGATTGTGCTAGATGAAGGCCATTTATTAGAATATGCCGCACAAAAAGCAATGACGTATAAAGTACAGGCGACAACAATTGTTACATTGTTAGAGCGTTTAATGGTAGATGGTGTGCGAGAACGTACATTATATGCTATGGAAAAATTACAAGATGACCATGAGTTATTTTTTGACCAGCTACGAGATGATCTAGTAGCTTCTGAAGAAGAGCGTAAACGTATTAATAAATCGCCAAATTTATTGAAATACGGTAAACAACTTATTGCTGATGTTGAAACATTACTCGAGGAACTTGTCTTTGAATCTGAAATGTATATGATTCCAGAATATGAATTAAATATGGCAGAGGAGTATTTAGAACAATACGAGGCATCCTTACGTATTTTCATAGCGCAGGGAGATGCAGTCGATTGGTTAGAGGAAACTGATGGAGAGGAAACGCTCGTAATTATGCCCCGCCTCATCACAGAAGTTTTAGCAGAAAAATTATTCTCTAAAAAACTTCCAATAATATTCTCTTCAGCAACTTTATCAGTCAACAAAGATTTTTCCTATATTGCTTATAGCTTAGGAATCCGTGATTATCAATCATTTTCTGTTCCATCACCATTCGATTATGAAAAAGTTATGCGAATTTATTTACATGAGCTATCACAAAAAGGGAAAACGGCGCGTGTTCAACAGCTATTACGTGACGGTGAAAAAACATTAGTTTTATTTAAATCAAAACAAGCAATGTTAGATTTCAAAGCAGAGTTACCTCTTATGGAACGGATGTATGTAGCGTTTGAGGGGGACCGCGAACTATCAGGAATTGTGCGTGATTTCCAAGAAGGTACCATCAAAACATTATGCTCCTATCATTTATGGGAAGGTCTAGATTTGCCAGAGGAGGCATTAACACGCGTTATTATTTATGATTTGCCTTTCCCTCCACATGATCCATTATTTGATGCGAAACGTACATTTGCTGAAAATCCATATGAAGAAGTGGAATTACCGTTTATGCAACTTCGTTTACAGCAAGGAATGGGGCGTTTAATTCGTACTTCAAACGACCATGGAGATATTCATATTTTGTTAAATGAAGAAGAAGCAAAGCAACGTGAAACATTTGAAAATATATTAGCCGTTACACCAGAAATTAAGTAGAAAAAAGCGAGTTTGCATCTGATGCAAACTCGCTTTTTTGTATATTAAAATAATATTTCTATCGCGAGATAATGTTGAGGTTGAAAAAAGTGTTGAATATTTCTCTTTTACGCTATATAGTTCTTTGTAATGCAACGAAAATTATTAAAATAAATTATTTTTTATATTGAAAATAATTTTGCAAAAGGTTTATAATGATGACAAGAATTTTAAGAATAATCAAAATCAACATTTGGTTATTCCGTGATAGGGGGTTTGAGCCCGTCGAACATTCAATCGGTGTGCCAAAAATATACGAGCTTATCTGCAACAGATGTAGAAAAGTTAATAGAAATAGAAGCTTCATTATCGTATTATGCTGAGTTGACAGATTGTTATATGTTCATAGATTGTATGCTGGAAAACTTACCACATGCAATTGTTGTGGCAGAGGCTTTCCCAAAAACAAAAAATGGCTTATACGAAAAATCTGTAATTGGCAAATTTGTATTTGAAAGCTTCGAACCTGCAGTATTTGCTGCGTTTAAAAATAAAGAAAAATCATCAATTACTCGAGCAATCACACAGGAAGGTATAACGGTTGAACAAAACGTTGTCCCTCTCTTTAATGACCAACAACAGGTTATTGCAGTGTTAATCCAGGAAAAAAAGGTGGAAGTGCAAACAACACCTATAGATGATTTTCGACATATGCCTTTTGCATTAATTGAGCATATTGTAGAGCCAAATTCTCAACCGATTCCAGTGGTTTCTGATTTGCTCGTAGAATCCATTATTCTCACAAATCATGAAAACAAAGTGATCTATAGCAATCCTGCGGGTCACCGATTTATATCGGAACTATCAGGGCTAGAACGTTTTGACAACGTTGCATTGAATAAGATTTTACCTTTTTTACAGGAGGTCTATGATAAAGGCGATGATGTCTTTTTCTTAGAAATTACGATTGAACGTAAATCCTTTATTGTAAAGAAAATTCCTATTCGTGATCAAAACGATAAAGTGACACTCCTCATTATTCACGATCTTACAGAGCTAAAGCTGAAAGAAAATGAACTAATGATGAAAACATTTGCTATACGAGAAATTCACCACCGCGTGAAAAATAATTTACAGACCGTTACAAGTCTATTGCGTTTGCAAATGAGAAATGACTTGTCAGCTTCTAGTGCAAGTGCATTTCAAGAGGCATTAAACCGAATATATAGTATTTCATCTGTTTATGAACTTATTTTAGAAAATGAGGATAACGCTGAAGAGAAAGTAGACGTTATCGCGTTGTCTAAAAAAATTGGACATAAAATGGTTGGGACATCCAACACACCATCTATTCAGTTAACCTTTCATGACGACAATGTACAGTTATTTTGTCATTCTAAAAAAGCTGTTTCGCTCGCGTTAATCATTTGTGAGCTACTGCAAAATGCACTGAAATATGCTTTTATTGGTCGTGAGGAGGGTACAATCGATATTCAATTTCAACAGGATGCTTTCTCTATTTCACTTTATATTTCTGACAACGGCGTTGGAATGCAAGAGGTGAAAGCATCATTTGGAATGGAGATTATTACAAGGCTTGTTGAATATGATTTAGCTGGCACATTTTCAATTATCCCTAGCGAACAAGGTACACATACTCATATTCAGTTCCCTGTAAGTGAGGAGGTATTTATCCTAAATGACTAGGAAAGTTATGATTGTCGAAGATGAGTCGCTTATTGCAATTGATTTGAAGTTTATGCTAGAGGATAACGGCTACGAAGTGGTAGCACAAGCGAATAATGGAGAATCAGCAATTGAGTTGGCTTTTACACATAAGCCACAGTTAATCTTAATGGACATTAAAATGCCAAAGCTAGATGGTTTAAAGGCAAGCAAAATTATTGAACAGCAACTCGGTATACCGGTGCTATTTATATCAGCTTATAGTGAAAAAGAATTGTTACTGTACATGAAGCAGGACAATATTTTAGGCTATGTTATGAAACCTTTTTCCGAAAGAAATGTTCTTCCATCATTAGAAGTGGCGTTTCATCAGATTGATAAGTTTAATCGTCTAAATGGGGAATTGCTGCATACACAAACAGAAATAGAAAAGCGAAAGATAATCGAACGAGCAAAAGGTTTGCTAATGCAGTCAGAAAACCTTAGTGAGGACGAGGCTTATAAAAAAATTCGCAGTGAGAGTATGCAGACTCAACAGGAAATGGTGCTTATTGCAAGGCGCATTATCAATTCATTACAAGTAAATAGTTAAAGCAAAGACGCATTAAAGAGATTTCCTCTTTAATGCGTCTTTTTTTTATAAATAACATAATTTTTTAGCAAAACTAAAGGGGTGATGATAAGGATGGCAATGATAGGAACGGTTATCGTTTATCTTATTATGATTTGTGCAGTTTTAGGAGCATTCGGAGCAATTCGAGATGCTGAATATGGAATCGGGAAAGAGTTTATGAATGGTATTCATACGGTTGGACATATTTTTGTACCTGCTGCAGGGATCATGGCTGCTATACCTTACTTAACGTGGTTTATAAGTCATTTTATTAGTCCAATTTTTGAATTAATTGGTGCTGATCCAGCTATTGCAGCAACGACAATTTTAGCTTCAGATATGGGAGGATACCAGTTAGCAAATGCGTTAAAAGAGTCTTATGAAGGATGGGTCATGGCTCTAGTGGTCGGATTTATGTCTGGCGCAACAATTGTGTTCTCTATTCCTATGGGTCTTGCCATGTTAGATAAGCGTGATCATAAATATATGGCTTTAGGTATTATGGCGGGTGTTTTAACAATTCCGATTGGAGCATTTATTTCTTCCATCATGATTGTAACGTTTAATACAAATGTTCGGGAAGTGATTAGTACAACAGCAGAACCAACATATGTTTTTGCCATTTCAGTTTTACAAATATTAATTAATTTATTACCTTTATTTATTTTCGTAGTGTTAATTGCGTTAGGTCTTAAGCTAATTCCAAATGGCATGATCAAAGGCTTCATGATTTTTGGACGCGTGATGGATGCTGCTATCAAGCTTGTGCTAGTGTTCTCGATTGTAGAAATTTTTACAGGTATTTTTACAAAGATCTTTGGTGCATGGGGCTTTGATCCGATCATGGCAGATAAAGTCGATCAATTCCGGGCATTAGAAACGGCTGGGTATATCGGTATTATGCTAGCGGGTGCATTCCCTATGGTGTACTTAATTAGAAAATATGCATCGAAACCTCTAGAAGCAGTAGGTGAAAAATTAGGCTTATCGTCAGTAGGAAGCGCAGGTATTTTAGCGACAATTGCTAATATCTTAGCCATGTTTACACTTGTTCGACATATGCCACCGAAAGATAAGGTCATTAACATTGCCTTTGGAGTTTGTTCAGCATTCCTTCTAGGAGATCATTTATCGTTTACGGCTAACTTCCAACCGACCATTATTTTACCGGTTATTGCAGGTAAGTTTTTAGCGGGTGTTATCGCTATTATTTTAGCCTATAAGTTATCTGTTCCGACAGCTTTAAGGCTAGAACAAGAGGATCGCAAGGCAGGAATTATTAAAGAAGGTGAATATCTAACAGATAAAAATCTTGAAAGAGGTGATGACGTGTGAGTGAAGAAAAGAAACGGTTTATTCAGGAGTTTGTGCCAGGTAAGCAACTAACATTGAGTCATCTTATAGCAAATCCTGATCCTGAGATGTTTCAAAAGCTGGGCATTCAAGAAGCAGGTGCACTGGGCATCATGACATGTACACCGAGTGAGACAGTTATTATCGCAGGGGATTTAGCAACAAAGGCAGCCAACGTAAGACTAGGATTTTTAGATCGCTTTACTGGCAGTCTCGTTATTGTTGGTAGTGTCTCCGAGGTTGAAATGGCGATGTTAGAAATTAATCGTTTTCTATCAGAGATGCTAGGCTATACGCCATCAAAAATAACGAAGTCATAGGATGTGCCGTATGAAAAATCGAGTAATGATAATAGGTGGTGTGCAAGCAGGTAAGTCGACACTGATGAATGCGTTATTGGGGAAAGATGGACAAGCCAATAAAACACAGGCGCTCGTTTATGATGACTGGATTGTTGATACACCTGGAGAATATATAGAAAATCCGATGTATTACAGAAACATTATGGCAACATCGCTTGAAGTGACACATGTGATTTATTTACAGGATGCCACGTCATCAAAGAGTGTTTTTCCTCCGCAATTTAGCTTAGGAATTCCCAAAATACAAATTGGTGTCATTACAAAAATTGATGCACCCCTTGCAGATGTGGAAAGAGCAACAGCTTTATTACAAAATGTCATGATGCATGGTCCTGTAGTGAAAACCTCTTCGTGGCAAAAGCTTGGTGTTGAGTTTATTGCGCCACTTATTCAGCTCAATTCTGACGAAGAAATTCGTCAGTTTGTAAAGGATCGTGATAGTCCTTATCTCATGTATTGTCCCTTAAGTGGCGAGAGGGGAGAGTAAGTTGAAGACAGAAAAAATTTATAGTGCAGGCATTGATATTGGTACAAGTACAACAAAGATGGTGGTCAGTAGTTTTCTATTGAAAAACGTTGCAGGTGTAACGCATGTGCCACGAATAGAAATTATTGAAAAAAAGGTTTTGCATCAAAGTCCTATTATTAAAACACCGTTTATCAATAAAGAAATTATCGATATGGAAAAAATCGAGCAATTTATTTTTCAGCAATATCAATTGGCCCAAATTGCACCAGCAGATATTTCAACAGGTGCCATTATCATTACAGGCGAATCTGCCACAAAGGAAAATGCCAGCGAGGTTGTTCATGCGATTGCAGATACAGCCGGGCACTTTTTAGTTGCTACTGCTGGACCCGATTTGGAAGGCATCATTGCAGCAAAAGGAGCAGGTACATTACAGCAATCAAAAAACACTGCCAAAGTTATCGCTAACATCGATATCGGCGGTGGTACTGCAAATATTGCGGTAATGCAGTTTGGCGAAGTAATTGGTACGTGTACATTGCATGTCGGTGGAAGACTTATAGAATTTCAGAATAGCGTTGTCCAATCGATTTCGCCACCCATTATGAAACTAATGGAGAGATGGTCAAAGCCATTAAAGGTTGGTGATTCAGCAGAGGATGTACGTGTTACAAAATTAATCCAAGAAATGGCGGATATAGTAGCGATGACGCTAAGCGGACAATTAACAGACGAACAGCATCCTTTATTGCTAGGACATTTGCCAACTTGGGATAATCCGATTGATGCACTCGTTTTTTCCGGTGGGGTAGCCGCCTGTATTTATGAAAATGAATGTACAAATCGTCAGTATGATGATATCGGCGAAAAATTGGCAAAAAGTCTTTTACAGCATGAACAGCTACAATCCTTTTTATGGCTAAAACCAGAGGAAACAGCTCGGGCAACAGTGACTGGAGCGGGTACGCAAACAACTGAGATTAGTGGTGCAACGATTCAGGTAGATGCGGAAGTATTACCTTTAAAAAATGTGCCTGTTTTCGATTGCTATATGGATACGCACAGCAAAGAATTCGACGATGCGGTGAAAACAGCCGTTGCACGAGCAGATGCACTATTTTCTATACAGGAGAATCGTTCTCCGTTTGCACTCTATTTTAGTCATTTACCATATTTAAGCTTCACGGATGTCCATACATTATGTGAGGCCATTTTGAAGCACTTAGCTATGAGAAACTCCAAGGAAATACCAATTATCATAGTCATTCAATCAGATTATGCAAAGGTTATTGGGCAAACGATACAAGCGATCAATCGAACAGTTCCCATCATTTGCATCGATCAAATCAAAGTAGAAACAGGTGATTATATTGACATTGGGCATGTACTACCATCTGGTGTTGTCCCAGTCGTTATAAAAACACTTGCTTTCCATTCAAAGTAAGGAGGATGAATGTGAATCTATCGGTGATATTTGGTGGAGAAAAATATAATTTTAAGTCATTAAAGGATGTAATGGCTAAGGCCAATGAAGAAAAATCAGGAGATCAGCTAGCGGGGATTGCGGCTGAATCTGTACAGCAACGAATTGCGGCAAAGGCCGTTTTAAGTGAGCTGTTAGTGAAGGATATAAGAGAAAATCCATTAGTTCCTTCTGAAAATGATGAAGTATCACGCATTATTGAAGGTGATATTAATGAGCAAATTTATGAAGAAATTAAAAACTGGAGTATCGAGGGACTAAGAGAATACATTTTATCCAATGAAACAGGCGATCGGGAATTAAAACGCTTAAGCAAGGGCATGAATTCAGAAATTATTGCGGCCGTAACAAAGCTAATGTCCAACTTAGATCTTGTCCATGCTGCCAATAAAGTAGAAATACTGTCAACTTGCAATATTACGATCGGACAAAAGGGCACGCTTTCCTCAAGATTGCAGCCCAATCATCCAACAGACAATATTGACGGTATTATTGCCTCATTAAAAGAAGGATTGTCCTATGGTATTGGCGATGCAGTCATTGGAATTAACCCTGTAGATGACTCAGTTGAAAGTGTAAAAAAAGTATTGCAAGCCACAAAGGAGTTTATCAATGATTGGTCGATTCCTACACAAAACTGTGTGTTAGCACATATTACAACACAGATGAAAGCCATTAAACAAGGGGCGCCAGCCGATATGATTTTCCAAAGTATTGCTGGAACGGAAATTGCCAATCGCTCGTTCGGCATTTCTGCTGACTTAATAAGAGAAGCAGAAGAGCTTGTGAAAAAGCACGGAACAGGAACTGGCCCGAACTTATTCTATTTTGAAACTGGACAAGGTTCGGAGCTATCTGCTGAGGCACATATGGGTATTGACCAAGTAACACTTGAATCGCGCAATTACGGCTTTGCTAGACATTTTAATCCGTATATTGTGAACACGGTTGTTGGCTTTATTGGACCTGAGTATTTATACAATAACAAACAGGTAATACGTGCTGGCCTTGAAGATCATTTCATGGGTAAAATGCACGGTCTCCCAATGGGCGTGGATATTTGTTACACAAACCATATTAAGGCAGACCAAAATGATATTGAAGATTTAAGTGTTTTGCTAACAGCAGCTGGTGTCAACTTTATTATCGCTGCCGCTATGGGCGACGATGTCATGCTGAACTATCAGTCAATGAGCTTCCATGATGTCGCAACATTACTTCAAACGTTTGGTAAAAAACCAGCTCCTGAATATCTAGCGTGGTTAGAAAAAATGGGCATCTATGAAAATGGTCGTCTATCTGCAAGAGCTGGCGATTTATCTATATTTGAAAGGTAGGTGAATCCATTGAATGAACAATTAGTATCGATGATTACACAGTTAGTTATGGAAAAGGTGGGCAATAATGCGTCAGAAAAGTCTTCTCATGACACAGCTGTGCCAACAGAAAACCACAAGGAAACACTTATTAAGTTTCACAATACGGTAGCTAATGCTAATGGTACTGATGAAGTAGCAAGCCCGAGCACAATAGAACAATCAAATGAACCATTAATTAAGCTTTATCATACTGAATCAAGTAATCATGAACAATCATCTTACAGCGCAAGTAATGATGAATCGACTTATACTTCAGTACCTATCACAGAATTTAAATTTGAAGAGGATGAAGTGTCTGAAAGTGTTCAAGCTGCTAAAAAGCATACACCAGCAAGAATTGGTGTTGGAAGAGCTGGGACAAGGCCTAAAACAAAAACTTGGCTAAAGTTCCGACTCGATCATGCAGCGGCAGTAGATGCGGTATATGGAGAAGTGACAGAAGAGCTACTACAAAAGCTTGATGTCTTTCAAGTAACAACAAGAGTTACAGATAAGGAAGAATACATTACTAGACCAGATTTAGGTCGTCGTTTATCAGAAGAATCAAAGATACTTATTCAATCTAAATGTACAAAAAATCCAAAAGTACAAATCATTATTTCTAACGGATTAAGTGCAAGTGCGATTGAAGAAAATGTGCAAGACGTTTACTTAGCCTTACAGCAAAGTCTTCGCAATTTAAATATTGAAATAGGAACTACTTTCTATATTGATAAAGGGCGTGTTGCCCTTATGGATGAAATTGGGGAGCTTTTACAAGCAGAAGTGATCGTTTATTTAATCGGTGAGCGCCCTGGACTTGTATCGGCTGAGTCCATGAGTGCCTATATATGCTATCAACCTAGAATTGGCACAGTAGAAGCTGATCGAATGGTCGTTTCGAACATTCATAAAGGTGGTATCCCGCCATTAGAGGCAGGTGCTTATTTAGGAACAGTCGTTCAAAAAATATTGCATTACAAGGCAAGTGGAGTAGGTCTTGTGGCAAAAGAAGGTTAGGGGGCAAACAATGAATCCTCAAAAACTTATGGCAGAAATTTTGGCAATGCAAATCATTCCAAGAGTGAATAATGAATTAGCAGAGCAATTAGATTTAAAGCCATATCACAATAGCATTGGACTCGTAACTCTAACAATAGATGATATTGGATATGTAGCGTTGGACGAGGCTACGAAAAAAGCAGATGTTGACGTTGTTTATGCAAAAAGCTTTTATGCTGGAGCGGCACATGCATCTGGGCCATTATCTGGTGAGGTCATTGGCATCATTGCTGGTAGCTCGCCGGATGAAATACGCAGTGGTTTTGATGCGATTCAGCAGAAAATTCAGTTTGATACGTATTTTGAAGCCATTCTTCAAAATGAAAGCCACGCTCTTTTTGCACATACTGTAGCGAGCTGTGGTACGTATCTGGCTGAGCTAGCAAACGTTAAGGTTGGAACAGCCCTTGCTTATTTAATAGCACCGCCCCTTGAGGCTGTAGTCGGTTTAGATGCGGCATTAAAGGCTGCAGATGTAGAACTAAAGGTTTTCTTTGGTCCACCATCTGAAACCAATTTCGGTGGCGGTTTATTAAGTGGTAGCCAATCTTCCTGCCAAGCTGCTGCAAATGCTTTTAGAGAAGCTATTGAAAATTTAGCGAGAAACCCAGTTGTTTAGAAAGGAGGGGCTTTAGTGGCCACACTAGATAAAGATTTATTAGCAATTCAAGAAATGAGAGACGCGGTGAGAAATGCCAATATTGCCCAGACTGCTTACATGCAGTATTCACAGCAGCAAGTAGATCATATCGTCAAGGCTGTTGCAGATGCAGCATATAAAGAGGCAGAACGTTTGGCAAATATGGCCGTTCAGGAAACGGGGATGGGCATACCTAATCATAAAAAAATGAAAAATGAGGTAGCCTCTAGAGATGTTTATGAAGATATTAAAGATTTGAAGACTGTTGGTGTTGTTGGTTTCGATCGAATGAAGAAAGTGACAGAGATTGCTAGTCCGTTTGGAGTCATCGCTGGCATCGTACCAACAACAAATCCAACATCAACAGCAATCTTTAAAACACTTATCTCATTGAAAACTAGAAATGGTCTCGTACTAAGCCCACACCCATATGCGGTTGATTGTACAAAGGAAGCTTTAGAGATTTGTAGAGTAGCTGCAGAACAAGCTGGAGCACCAGCAGGATTGCTACATTGTTTAACAATGTCTTCTATGGAAGCTACGCAGCAATTAATGAAGCACCCAGATATTCACTTAATTTTAGCGACTGGTGGCGGTGCTCTAGTAAAAGCAGCCTATAGTTCGGGCAAACCTGCTTACGGTGTAGGACCAGGAAATGTTCCAGCTTACATTGAAAAATCGGCGAATATATCCAAATCCGTTCGCCAGCTTGTGCAAAGTAAGTCTTTTGATAACGGCACAATTTGTGCTACAGAACAATCAATTATCGTAGATAAAGTCATCGCAGAGCAAGTTTTAACAGAGCTAAAGAAAAACAATGCTTATATTTTGAGTGATGAAGAGAAGGTGAAGATGGAGAAGCTGATTTCTCCAGTCCCTGGGAAGGTAAATCCTCAAATTGTAGGTAAGTCAGCAGCTTGCTTAGCAGATTCTATCGGTATTACTGTGCCGGAAGATACAAAAGTACTTGTTGGTATGGAAACGATGATTGGCAAGAACATTCCATTTTCACTGGAAAAATTATCACCGATATTTGCGTTATACACTGTCGAGGACAGTACAGAGGCAAAACAGGTAATGATTGATTTACTAAACATAGGTGGACGCGGGCATACATGCTCGATTCATACAGAAAATACAGCTTTAGCTGAGCAGTTTTCAGTGGAATTACCGGTGTCTAGAATTGTTGTTAATACATTATCATCCATCGGCGCAGTTGGTGGAACTACTGGATTGGCACCATCCTTTACATTAGGGTGTGGTACTTTTGGTGGCAATATTACGTCCGATAACATTACAGCAAGACATTTATTGAATATTAAACGCATGGCTTATGGCATTAAAGATGTAGAAGTGCCAAAACCAGAATTTTTAGCAAAACCAGTAGTAGACAATATCAAGGCACACGATCCATCTTTGGATACAGCAGTAGTTCAACAAATTGTTGATCAAGTATTAAAACAAATAACATTACAAAATAAATAATTTGGAGGAATGACAAATGAGTACAGCATTAGGAATGGTAGAAACAAAAGGTTTAGTAGGAGCAATTGAAGCAGCAGATGCAATGGTGAAGGCTGCTAGTGTTAATTTAGTAGGAAAAGTACATGTTGGTGGCGGTATTGTCACTGTATTAGTTCGTGGTGATGTAGGCGCAGTAAAAGCAGCTACTGATGCAGGTGCAGCAGCGGCCCAACGTGTTGGAGAACTTCTATCAGTTCATGTAATCCCACGCCCACACCATGAATTAGAATTAATTTTACCAAAAGCAGAGGCTTAATTTTATTTCAGTCCGGACAAGGGCGACGGAAAGAAGGGTCGAAGTGACGGAAAGAAGAGCTGAAGCGACGGAAAGAATCCTCGGAGTGACGGAAGGAAGTCAAAGCGACGGAAAGAAGAGCTGAAGCGACGGAAAGAATCCTCGGAGTGACGGAAGGAAGTCAAAGCGATGGAAAGAAGAGCCGAAGCGACGGAAAGAAGAGCTGAAGCGCCGGAAAGAAAGACCGAAGCGGCGGAAAGAATCCTCGGAGTGATGGAAAGAATCCTCGAGCGACGGAAAGAAGAGCCGAAGTGACGGAAAGAAGTCAAAGCGACGGAAAGAAGAGCCGAAGTGACGGAAAGGAGTCAAAGCGACGGAAAGAAGA
This sequence comes from Lysinibacillus sp. NPDC096382, assembly GCF_044762845.1. Lineage (NCBI taxonomy): Bacteria > Bacillati > Bacillota > Bacilli > Caryophanales > Bacillaceae > Lysinibacillus > Lysinibacillus sp. NPDC096382. Next base: position 38,958 of record NZ_JBIWFC010000014.1, on the reverse strand, counting down.
GCCGAAGTGACGGAAAGAAAGATCGAAGCGACGGAAAGAATCCTCGAGTGACGGAAGGAAGTCAAAGCGACGGAAAGATGAGTCGAAGTGACGGAAAGAAGAGCCGAAGCGACGGAAAAAAAGACCGAAGCGACGGAAAGAATCCTCGGAGTGATGGAAAGAATCCTCGAGTGACGGAAAGAAGTCAAAGCGACGGAAAGAAGTCAAAGCGACGGAAAGAAAGATCGAAGCGACGGAAAGAATCCTCGGGGTGACGGAAGGAAGTCAAAACGACGGAAAGAAGAGCTGAAGCGACGGAAAGAATCCTCGGAGTGATTGAAAGAATCCACGAGTGACGGAAAGAAGTCAAAGCGACGGAAAGAAGAGCCGAAGTGACGGAAAGAAAGATCGAAGCGACGGAAAGAATCCACGAGTGACGGAAAGAAGTCAAAGCGACGGAAAGAAGAGCAGAAGCGACGGAAAGGGCAGGATGTTACACATTGCGTTGCGCTTCATCCTGCTTCATTTCCTATAATAATATAGTGAAATAGATATAGAGGTGGCTAACTTGAATACAGCGACAAAAACATTTCCTGTGGCCATTTCAGCTCGTCATATACATGTCAGTGAAGAAGATTTGCAGGTACTTTTTGGTCCAAATGCGACGCTAACGAAGGATTTTGATCTTTCGCAGCCAGGGCAGTTTGCAGCTAAAGAGCGTGTCTCTATTGAGGGACCAAAAGGTGTTTTTCACAATGTTCGTGTATTAGGTCCAGTAAGAGCGGCGACACAGGTGGAAATTAGTCGAACAGATGCAATGAAATTAGGATTAACCCCTCCTTTGAGACAATCTGGTGATATCGAAAGTTCAGCTAGCATCAAATTAATTAATCAAGAACAAGAAATAATCATCAAGCAGGGGGTCATTATTGCACAGGCACATATTCATATGACGGAAGAAGATGCGTTAGTATTGGACGTACAAAATAATGAATTAGTATCTGTTGAAGTTGATAGTGAGCGACCTGTGACATTTCGTGGGGTTGTAGTTCGTGTATCAAACGATTTTAGTCTAGAGATGCATATCGATACAGATGAAGCAAATGCTGGCTTTATTGAACAGCAAGCCCAAGGAAGAATTATCAGATCATTGACATAAGGAGGAGGTTAGATGCAGGAAAATTTAATCCAAAAAATTGTTGAAGAAGTGTTACAGCAAGTTTTAAAGAATCAGCCTTCCTCTCATCATGACGGAAAAATCCCTGTCGGTGTTTCAGCGCGACATGTACATCTTGCTCAAACGGAAGTGGAGCAGCTTTTTGGTGAAAACTATCAATTAACACCTAAGTTTGAGCTTTCACAACCAGGACAGTTTGCTGCTGAGGAAACTGTTGTTATTGCTGGTCAGAAGGGATCCATTGAACGAGTACGCATTTTAGGTCCAGCTCGTTCATTATCTCAAGTAGAAATTAGTTGGACAGACGCGATGAAATTAGGGGTTAAGCCACCATTAAGGGTATCAGGAGATATTAATGGCTCTAGCCCCGTTACACTAATTGGTCCAAAGGGCAGTGTCGTGCTTAATGAGGGACTCATTATAGCACAAGCACATATTCATATGTCACCGACTGACAGTGCTCAGTTCCAAGTAGTGGACGGACAATCGGTACAAATAAAAATAGAAGGTATAAGACCTATTATTTTATCAAATGTAATGATTCGCGTTTCAGAGCGTTATCGATTGGAGATGCATATCGATACTGATGAGGCAAATGCAGGTTTAATCCAACGGGGTACATTTGCAGAAATTGTCAATGCTCAAGCTAAGGAAAAAATGAACGTCAAAGAACTTCCGCCAATCGTCAGTCAAGCTGAAAAACCGTTAAGCTATCTATTTGATAAGAAACTGCTTTCGCAAGTAGAAGTGCTTGAAATAGAAGCACTGGAAATTGTTGTTCCTAAGAAAACCATTGTGACGGCATTGGCGTATGACAAAATACGAGAGCTGAATAAGACGTTAACAATTCGCTCTGACTAACAATAGTCCATACGGGATAAAGAGGTGAAGTTCATGCAAATGGGCAGAGTTATCGGTAGTGTATGGGCAACACGTAAAGAAGAAGGGTTGAATGGCTTAAAATTATTAATTATTCAACCAATCGATTCTAATCAACAGCCGATTCGAACAGAAATTGTAGCAGCAGACCGTATCGGGGCAGGAATCGGAGATGATGTGCTCATTACAAGTGGTGGATCATCCCGATATATTATGAAAGAAAATCCATTGCCTATCGATGCGGTCGTTATAGGTATTATTGATTCCACGGAAGTGATGCGAGGTGAGGAAAATGGGTAGCGCAATAGGAATGATTGAGACGAAAGGATTAGTTGGTTCTTATGAGGCAGCAGACGCGATGATAAAGGCGGCAGATGTAACCATCGTCAAACAAGAATTTGTTGACGGTGGCATCGTTACTGTAGTAGTTAAAGGTGATGTTGGTTCAGTTCAAGCAGCTGTAGATGCTGGGAAAGAGGCAGCTAAGCGCGTTGGAGAACTATTAGGCGCTCACGTAATTCCGAGACCTGATGAAGATGTTTTTCAGATGGTTAAAGGACCGGAAGCACCAAAGAAAAAATCTGCACCAGCAGCAACACGTGTTAAAAAAACGACGGAAACAGCAGCCGCTGACAATCGAGGTGATGAAAAATGACATTTCGAAAAAGTAAAATTGCTGTAATCGGTGCTGGTCATACGGGTGCAACTTTAAGCTTATTTTTGGCACAAAAAGAGCTAGGAGATGTTGTCCTGTTAGATATTCCAGAAGCGGAGAATCCGACAAAAGGAAAGGCGCTAGATTTATTACAAACAGGACCAATAGAAAAATTTAATGTTTCTATTAAAGGAACGAGCAATTATGAGGATATTGCTGGAGCAAATATTGTCATTATTACAGCTGGTATTCCTCGTAAACCAGGCATGAGCCGAGATGATTTAGTGACGACGAATGCAAAAATTATTCAACAAGTATCTAGACAAATAAAACATTATGCTCCAAACAGCATAATCCTTATATTAAGCAATCCAGTCGATGCCATGACCTATGTTTGCTATAAGGAAACAGGCTTTCCGAAAAATCGTATCATTGGTCAATCAGGTGTGTTAGATACGGCACGTTTTAATACCTTTGTGGCACAAGAATTGCAAATTGCACCGGAGGATGTATCAGGATTCGTCTTAGGTGGACATGGCGACGAAATGGTCCCTTTAATTCGATATTCCTATGCTGGAGGGATCCCTTTAGAAAAATTGATCCCTCAAGACAGACTGCAACTAATCGTAGAACGTACACGTAAAGGTGGCGGGGAAATTGTTGGTTTGTTAGGCAATGGTAGTGCTTATTATGCACCAGCTGCTGCATGTGCACAGATGGTCGAAATCATCATGAAAGATCAACGTAAAATAATTCCTTCTATCGCCCTTTTAGAAGGAGAATATGGTTACCACGAATTATTTTTAGGAGTGCCGACAATATTAGGAGGCAATGGCATTGAGTCAGTTATTGAATTACATCTGACGAATGAAGAAAAAGCGGCGCTCCATCAATCGGCAGAAGCCGTCAAACAAGTATTAACAATTTGTCAAAACATTTAATATGTAGGATCCCCAACTATATATTGTTATAAAATTTAACGCTTAAAAATGTTTGATTGGAAACCGAACAAGGCATTTAAAAGCTAGTAAAATTTCCCCTTATTTATATAAAAGTAAGAAGCTCTCCTTGATCATGAAAATGATGAGGAGAGCTTCTTTGGTATATACAGCTCAAATTGAGTAATTTAAGATAGGGTGAATGTTTGGACACACCTGCTGAAAAACGGCTTGGAGCCACCGGAACACACGTAATGTAGTTCATATGGGAATAATGAAAGTAATTGACTTTGCCCTAAGGGGAAGGTGTATGAATTGTAGCAAGTAACAAATTAATAAATGAGGTGGTTTTGTGTTATCAATAGGAGAATTCTCAAAAATATGTGGTGTCTCGACAAAAACACTTCGATATTACGCTGAAATTGGATTAATTAACCCAGATGAGATTAATGCTGAAAGCGGTTATAGGTATTATTCCATCGAACAACTAAAAAGGATGCTCTATATCAACCGTTTAAAATCCTATCATTTTTCTCTTGAAGAAATTAAAGCAATGTTGGAATTGGAAGAGGATCAATCCGAAGAAATGCTTTTTTCTGCGCTTAACCATAAAAGAAATGAGATGCAAGAAAAACTAAAGGCTTTTGAATATCTTGTAAAACAACTAAGTCATGATATTGCAAACTTAGAAAAGGGGATGCCAATCATGTCGTACCTTGACGATATCGAGGTACAGCTAGTTGAAACGAAGCCAAAAAATATTCTTTTTAAGCGTCTAGTAATGAGCAGTGATGACTATTCATCAGGATACGGTAACTATTTTAGCAAGCTATATGAAAAGATTGCGACGGAGCAGCTTACTTTACTCGGTAAGCCGATGACGATTTACCACAGCCCTGAATTTAACCCTACTGGTAATGATACTGAGTTCGCTATTCCAATAGCTGAGTCTGTTAAAGGAACGAGAGATTTGCCTGGTAGTCTCTGTGCTAAATCCGTTTTAAAGGGAGCATATCCTGAATTAACATCTGTCTATGCTAATTTGATGAAGTGGATTGAAGACGAGGGTTATGAATTGATAATGCCGCCATATGAAATATATGTAACAGATCCAAATCAAGCAAACTCTTCTGAGGATTATATTACTGAGGTATATTTTCCTGTCAAGAAAAAATGACAAAACCATTTGGAGGTTCCTATGCAAACAACAATAAATTGGCACACGGTAAAGCCTGAATTGAACAATGAAAAGCTTTCCAAGCTAGAGCACACGATAAAAAGTGATTATAACAATATAAATGGTATTGTTATCATTAGAAATGGTAATTTAGCATATGAAAAATATTTTAATGGGAAAAGTCCTGATGATTGTCAACATGTAGCATCTGTAACGAAAAGTGTACTATCTGCACTTATAGGCATCGCTATCGATAAAGGATATATTAAAAGCGTTGAAGAAAAGGTGTTAGATTTTTTCCCTAAATATATTGCTGGTGCTAATAAGCAGAAACAGGAGATTACTATACGACATCTTCTCACGATGACAGTACCATATCCATATGAGGATTGGCATGAACCGCTAGATATTCTATGTCAACAGCAGGATTGGATAAAATATACACTTGATATAATAGGTGAAAATGGGGATTTAGGCGCGTTTAAATACTCCACAGCTGGAGCACATTTATTGTCAGCTATTCTTACTGAAAGTACAGGCAAGAGTGCACGAGCGTTTTCTAATGAACATTTGTTTACACCGCTTGGCATGAAAGAAATTCCTGACTATCAAATGAACGCATATGAGTTTGATGATTTATTCGGAAAAAACGTTAAGGGGTGGGTCCATGATCCAAACGGTCATTCGACAGGTGGATGGGGGCTAACATTAACTACACGTGATATGGCACGATTTGGCTACCTTTATTTAAACAATGGTATTTGGGATTATAAAAGGATTCTCTCTGAGGCATGGATTCGTAAATCAACGGAGATGAACCATAACAATTACGGTTATTTATGGTGGCTACGGCAAGAAGATGGACTTTCTACCTTTTCAGCAATAGGGGATGGGGGCAATATGATTTGTTGTATACCAAACATGAATATGATTGTAGCAATTAGTTCAGAATTCATCATGAATCCACGAGATAGATGGCCATTAATAAAAGAGTATATAATCCCAGCAGTATTATAATTTTTCTATTGTACATAAAAGTAGATATATGAGTTATCAAAATAACATCTACTTATACAAATCTTACAATTAGTTGATCCTCTCCGAGTAGAAATGAAAAGGTGGCGAAAGTCTTTTACATTCCTAACGGGGAGGTTTTATTTTGAGGAACAAAGTCATTTATCAGGAAAAAAATTAATCTAAAAAATGGACTTTTTTTATTTTCTTTAACTTCTTTCAGCAATTATTTTCTATAGCGAAAACAAAGTGACAGCTAAAGAAGTCTACCACCTCTATTGATGGTAAAGAAGAATGCGGTTTTAAGTCACTTTTGGAGCGGGTGTTCAAACATCCGCTGAAATAGAGGAACTCAGTCTAAATACGCCACGTCCTGTGGCAATGACTGCGTGACCAACTTCGTATTGGCCAAAAGCCTTCTGCCGATTCCGGACGCAATTATGCCGAGCTATAATTGATATTCTACTTTTACTAAAAATTTATTAAAGAAAGAGAGGAAAGAAATGAGTGAAATGAGTAGCTACTTGGTTGTCTTTATAGTCATGATTCTTCTTATGTTAAGGGAGAAAAAAGTTAGACCAACTAGAATGTGGATAATACCGATTTTGTTAATTGGGCTAACGTGTACTTCTATTTTAAGTTCAGATAAATTAACACCGATAAGCTATATCTTGTACTTCATTTGTTTAACAATTGGCATAGGTATCGGGATTTGGAGAGGAAAATTAGAAAAAATCCGTGTTAATCATGAAAGAGGAATCGTAACTACACAAAGCTCCGTCGCTGGAGTTATTGTATTTCTAGGAATTCTTCTTTTGCGTCTACTTGCAGCAAAATGGGGAAAAGAGCATGCTGTAATATCATTAACGAATGCTCTTATGTTTATACCGCTTGGTAGTGTATGTGCTCGTCGGTTTATTATTTATATGAGATACAAACAACTTACTGGATAAAAAAATATGGATTTTAAAACGTTTCTTTTCGCATTTTACAAAAAATTGGTGCAGTGGATCGAACGAGAGCGGTTGTATATGCTATTCGCAATGGAATAGTTTTGTAGAAATAAAATTGTGAACAGTTACTATTCCTATAAAAAATACTATAAAGTCCATAATATACAAAATTTTCGAAAATATGATAAACTAGTAGCGTGAAAAGGAGGATGTTAGCATGACCGTACAACAATTTACTGACTATGTAAAAAAAATGAAGCACTACGGAGAAGCATTAAGTGTGATTTATTGGGATATGCGCACGGGTGCACCTAAGAAGGGATTAGCTCAGCGTTCAGAGGTAGTTGGAACATTATCTGCCTCCTTATTTGACATGCAAACTAGTGAAGAGTTAGGGCAATTACTAACGGATCTAGAGGGGCAAAAGGCAGATCTTGATTATGTTACACTGCGTTTAGTTGAGGAAGTACGTAAAGAGTATGATCAAAATAAAAAAATTCCGGCTGATGAATATAAGAAATTTGTAATTTTACAATCTAAAGCGGAAACAGCATGGGAAGAAGCAAAGGAAGCTAATAATTTTGCTTTGTTCCTACCTTATCTAGAGGAAATTATAAGCTGGCAGAAGAAATTCATTCAATATTGGGGTATTAAAAACGGTTCTCCGTACAATACATTACTAGATTTATATGAACCTGATATGACGACTGATGTTTTAGATCAAGTTTTTAGTGACTTACGTGAAACAATTGTTTCTCTTGTGCAAAAAATTGCAGCTTCACCTAAGAAACCAGATACAAGCCTATTATTTAAGCATTTCCCTCGTGAATCTCAGCGTGCATTATCATTAGAAATGTTAGCACAACTTGGCTATGATTTTGATGCAGGGCGCTTAGACGAAAGTGTGCATCCATTTATGATAGGCATAAATCATGGAGATAATCGTATTACAACGAAATATGATGAAAATGATTTCCGCTCAGCAATTTTTGGAACTATCCATGAGTGTGGACATGCCATGTACGAGCAAAATATTGATGTGAAGCTTGATGGTTTACCGTTAGCAACAGGTACATCTATGGGAATACATGAGTCCCAATCTTTATTTTATGAAAATTTTGTTGGTAGGAACGAAAAGTTCTGGGAGCATAACTACGAGCGACTTCAAAAGTATTCACCTGAGCAATTTGGTGATGTAGCATTAGCGGAATTCCTACGAGCAATTAATATGGTGGAGCCATCGTTTATTCGCATTGAAGCAGATGAGTTAACGTATCCACTACATATTATGATTCGCTATGAAATTGAACGTGATTTATTCAACGGCGATCTTCAAGCGAAAGATCTTCCACAAGTATGGAATGATAAATACGAAGAATATTTAGGCATTCGTCCTGAAACAGATGCAAAAGGGGTACTACAAGATATGCACTGGTCAGGGGGCATGTTTGGCTATTTCCCATCCTATGCTTTAGGAATGATTTACGCTGCACAATGGAAGCATGCAATGGATAAAGATCATCCAAACTTTGATGAGCTGTTAGTAAAGGGAGAGCTCCTACCAATTCGAGAGTGGTTAACAGACAAAGTCCATCAATACGGCGCGTTGAAGAAGCCGTTTGAATTGTTACAAGAGGCAACAGGGGAAGGCTTAAACGCCAAATATTTAGCAAACTATTTACAAGAAAAGTATACGAAGCTGTATCAGCTCTAAAGGACAAAGCGTTTTCTCCACTACAGAGAAATCGCTTTTCATAATGTTGAAAAGGTAATGGTCAAGGAAATTACTTTGTATGTTGTGGCGTTTTCGATGAGGGTGGATCTAAGTTACTCGCTCACCTGGGGGAGGGAGTTGTGCAACTTCCTCCGTTTAAGTATTTTCCTGATTCGCTTTGGCATAAAAACACATCTTGTTACTGCCGCTCCGTTTCGTACATAAAAAATATGCAATGTGAATTGGTTGATTGAAGTGGAGGCTAACGACTCTTGGGGATCTGCGTCACAGATAAGACCCTGGAGCGAGCTTCGCGAGTGAAGCGGCTCATCGGACGCCCCCAGGAAGCTTTGCTCTGTGAGAAAGCGAAGCGTCAGCTACAAATGTTTTATCTGTGCGAAAGCGAAGCGACAGCAACAAAGCGCCCAGCCGGAACTGAAATCAACCCCTTGTTTTGCATAGAAGCTTTACTTTAATTAATACCTAAATTACATTTTTTCAGCAAAGTAAAAAGCGATTTCTCAGCTAGAGAAATCGCTTTTTTTATGAAGATGCAAAACATTGTTACCAAAGTTTATAGCCTTTAGAACCAGGAGGGGAATTAGAAATAATATCGATAATTGGAATAGTATAAGCAAATAAAATTAATGCTACTAAAATAACAAGCCATACTTTAAAGTTCTCTAAGATAGCTGGAGTAGTACCACCGTTTTCATGTACTTCACCAACTGGGAATTCCTCTTCGCCTTTTGGTGCAAACCATGCTAATTTCACCACAATATAAAGGATGATTAAGATAGCGATGAATAGAATCGTACCACCAACAGCTTGAGCGATTTGATAAGGAATCCAATCATAAGCTTGTTGAGCACCGCCATACTCAGAGTAATCAGATCGACGAGGTGCACCGATCAGCCCAGCGATATGCATAGCGGAAGACATAATTGTCATACCAGTAGCCCATAAAATAGCGGCAAAATTACCAAGATTGTTTAAAGATTTAGTCAATGTACGACCTGTTAAATATGGAATTAACCAAAATGCTGCACCGAAATAAGTTAAAACGGCTGTTGTTGCAATTGTTAAATGGAAATGCCCTGTAACCCAAATAGTATTATGGATTAATTGGTTCATTTGGTAAGAAGCATTGATGATACCGCCAGCGCCACCAGGAATAAACGCTAGCATACCGATAAATGGCACGAAGAAACGAGCATCTTTCCATGGTAACTTTTTGAGCCAGCCGAAAAGACCTTTACCACCTAATTCGCGACCACGTAGTTCAAACATTGCAAACATCGAAAAGGCAGTCATTAAGGATGGTACGATTACGGCAAACGTTAATACAACTTGTATGAATTTCCATGTGCTAGCAATACCAGGCTCTGTTAATTGGTGATGAATCCCAACTGGTACAGAGAAAATTAAAAATAGCATAAATGATAGTCTTGCTAAAGAATCAGAGAAAATTTTTCCGCCAATAACCTTCGGAATAATGACATACCAAACCATGTATGCTGGTAATAACCAGAAATACACAAGCGCATGACCAAAATACCAAAATAATGTACGGGATAGTGCTATGTCGACACGTTCAACAAAGCCTAAGGACCATGGTAGTAACTGGAATAGAACAGAAGCAGCTACACCTAGAGTTGCTACAAACCACATTAAATTATTAACAACAACCATAAATGATAGTAATGGGCTTCGTTGTCCACTTCCTTTGTTTTCTTTGCGCCACTGTGCATAGCGTAATATTTGACCCGCGCCGCCAACCCAAGAACCAACAACGACTAATGTAAGGCCAAAATAGAATATCCAGTGAGCTTTCAATGGAGCATAGAACGTATATAAAACAGATGCCTCATTAAGTAGAACCATTGTTGCAGCAGCTGCTGTACCGATAGTCATTAACCAGAAGCCGATCCAGCCAAGGCGACGTTGACCGTCTGAAAAAGTCCCTGACGTACGGCTAACACTAGCAATTTGGAAACCAAAAATAAAGAATGTTGTTAAAATAAGACCGAGTAAAACACCATGTACGGTTAAAACTTGATAGTAACCAATGCCTGCTGGTAATGTAAATTGACCAGAACGAACGAAAACTTGTAATAAACCAGCAAGACCCCCTAATAACAATGCGATGAATGCCACATAAATATGTGCCATCGCTAGCTTCGCATCACGACGATCCACTTTTGTCAAATTATTGTTGAGACTCATTTGGCTTCACCACCTTTAGCATAGAGTGCATCATCGTATGTCCTGTACCACAATATTCATTACATACGATTAAAAACTCTCCTTCTTTATTTACTGTAGTTACATATTCAGAAATGTAACCTGGTTCAAGCATCATATTAATATTTGTACCTGCAACTTCAAAACCGTGCATTACATCTGCACTCGTTGCAATAAATTTCACTTTAGCTCCAAGTGGCACTTCAATTTCTGGAGGATTGTAGTTAAATGCTGATGCTAAAACAACTACTTCGTAATCCCAATCTTTACCTTCTACTTTATGTACACCCGGGTTATCGAAGGGTGCAAATTCTCTTACTTTCTCATAATCTAGTGTTTTTTTACCATTGTTCGGATGTGAGCCTTGATGGAATGCACCGATGCCTAGAATGATAAGGAATGCTACTAAAGTAGTAACTCCAAACACAAGCCAATATTTTTCATACTTATGTAAGTGCATATGTCTCTGTCCTTTCTTAGTAGAATCATTATGCCTCGGCATAATTGCCGCTGTCGCTACGCTTTCGCGCAAATAAACAATGCTTCTGAAATCGGCTTTGTGCTTGCACAAAGAACTCTTTTCCGATTGCGTGACATCCGCCAGAGGCTTTAACTTCTTTCAGCGGGCGTTTGAATACTCGCAGAAAAGTAGCTTAAATCCGCATTCATCCACCACTTATAGAGGTGGAGACTTTTGTACCTGTCGCTTCGCTTTTGCTACAAAAAACAATTGCTGAAAGAAGTTAAAAACGATTGATGAACAAATCGAAGCAGTACACCCAAAGCAAGATAATGATGATTCCTACTCCAAATACCGCATAGAGTGAACCTTTTAAATTTTCATCTGACTTTTTTTTATTTGCCATTTTTGCTCCTCCTACGCTTTTTTTGTGTCTTTCTTATTGCCATGATATATAAATAAATTTCTTTTAGATGTGAAAAAAATCACATATATTGGCGAAATGTGTGAAAAAAATGTGAAAAATTGAGGGTAGAATAAAAAATAGCCACCTCAATAGTCATTGAGATAGCCACTTATTGGTTAGAATTAGAGGAATTGTTATTAAAATATCTTTATTTTCAAGAAATTTTACTAATTGTATTTTGGACTTAAGCCTAATGGGGCATCCTCTGTTAATTATTGAGAATGACAAAGTGTGTTCATAAATGTTTAATGAATTGGCATAGGATATATCATTTGGAATAGTTCGATATTCTAGTACTCTATTCTCCTTCAATTGTTAAAAGAACTGTCAGCGGACCAACACTTGGAATTGTGACAGGGAGTATAAATGCCTTTTCAAAGCCGTATAACTTTGTGTTGCCAACCATCACTGTTGGCGGTGTGATATCAATTTCTAAGCTTTCTTGTCCTACAGTAGTGCATAAATTTCCTGCAATCATATTTCCGAATTCCCCTGTAAAGGATTCCAACATTTCTCCTTCAAGAGGCATACCAAACATTATATTGCCGATACCACTAAAAATTTCAGGAGAGGAATCAATGATTACACGGCCCTTTAAATCTCCTATTAAACCGATTAAAACACCCATTTGCTGTTGTTGAAATGGTTCAGAAATAATACTAGGTGTTTTCACCTCTATATCCATAGGAAGGATCGATTTTAAAGCGTGAATTGTCCCGTTTAAAATAGTTTGAAAGTACTTCGAATTACTCATCATTACCGCATCCTTTTTCCGACTTTTCTACATCTTACCATGTTAAATGGGTAAGATGAAAGTATGTCTTGACGAATTAGTGGGAAATTTATATTATATTAATGAGAATGATTTTCAAAATCAATAAGTGGACGTTAAGTCTTTTCGAATACAAATATTTATATTAAAAGGAGCGGTTAGCGATGACATTCGTATTTATTGGAGCGGCAGTGGTTATCTATATTGGAGTGGGAAAACACGTTATGAAACAGGCGACTGCACATTTGAAATAAGAGGGTATCAATAAAGACAATTTTTATATAGCTAGAGCATGGTCTAAGTAATTTTGAGATCATGCTTTTTTTATTGATCTTTCATACTTTTGTTGTAATAAAAAGAGGGTAGTTGTTTGTTTTTTCTGAAATATATTGTAAATGGGAGTCATTTTTTTGTAGAATTAAAAAAATTAGTATATCAGTGCAATGTGGGTCATTGATGGATTCAGTTGTTATTTCGGTTACAGAATTCGGACCAGTAAATAAAAATAATAAAAAGGATGGGCAATCAAGCGACGTCCTATAGAAATTAAGGTGAAGAAAACATGACAAAAATATTGTTAACAGGGTTTGTACCATTTCTTGAGTATAAAATTAATCCAACAATGCAAATTGTAGAAAACTTACATGGAGAAATGATGGATGGCTATGAAATTATAGGACGCATTTTGTCAGTAGATTTTCAGCAATCTGCTCAGCAGCTGAAACAATATATTGCTGAGATAAAGCCAGAAATCATTATTTCATTAGGTTTAGCTGGAGGACGTTTTAAAATAACACCTGAGCGAATAGCGATTAATATTAAAGATGGCGAAGCGGATAATAATGGTTATACACCAGCAGATGAAAGCATTTATGATGGCGGTGAAGACGCGTATATAACGAATTTACCTATTAGAAATATGGTGAATCGATTATGCAAAGAGGGGTATCCAGCGGAAATATCAAATACGGCGGGTACCTATTTATGCAACAATATTATGTATGAAGGGCTAGTTTACGCAAAGCAACATAAAGGAGTCCGCGCTGGATTTATTCATATTCCTGCGTCATTTGATTTGGCGATTCAGCATGGAAAAATCCCGGGATGGAATATTCAAGATTTAATAACGTCCATTAGGCTCTGTATCGAGGAGACAATTCGTGCAACAAATAATTAATTTCCTATTTGTGAGTCGATTTCAATCAAATGCATTGATTCAAATAGGCTTGTACATGTCAAAGTATTCTAACATCAAATGAAGTGATGTCATGTCAGTATAGCAAAAGAAAAATAAAATTTCAGTTGCAAACACTGTGTAACACGGGGTGCACTGGATTATGAAAAAAATATGAGCTTAAATGTCAAATGGAAAATAAAAATAATGGATGCTCTTAAATTTTTTAAGGCATCCATTATTTTTATTATATGAAGTTTATTTTTTTATAGATGAAGCATATTATTGGATAGATTCGTATAACAACATATATTTCCTTCTCTACCCAATTTCCCTAAGATGATTAAAGTGTAGTCACTAATTCAACAGCCTCAACAATAATTGGTGTTCCTGCTGGTAAAGTGCCTGTAACAGTTTGGAATGTTAATTCGGTTGCAGAAACAGAATAGGAACCACCCTCCTGAAGCACCCCGTTTATATATAAATTATAGTACCCGTTTGTTACGATTGGGAAAGTAGTTGCAGCAGAACCGCTATCATTTAAAAAGGTAGTAGCGGCAACCGTTGTACCATCTGAGATCGTTAAAGGTGTAGCTAAAACATTGAAAAATCTAGTCGAAGTACTTGTAACATTGACATGAATATTAATAATAGAAAGTGCCACTTATTTTCACCCCCTTTCAGGTTTGTTTCTTACATTGTAGAAAATCCTAATGATTCTATAATGATTGGAGTTCCTTTATATATTGTTGAATTATCTGGACTTAAGGTTAACGAGGTTGGGATTATAGTATAAATTCCACCTTCCTGCATTACGGCATTGATAAAAAGATTAACGTAGCCATTCGGATTAAAAATCTTAAATTCAGTTACTGGGTTTCCATCATCATCCCAAAATTGGCTAGCAGGTAGAGTCACCCCATTCGTTAAATGAATATCTGATGTAGCAATAAAGAAATATCTATTTACTGTTGGAATGATATTTCCATTAGGTTTAATAACCGGGGGAGGGTCTACCGAAAGAATGGTACTAGCTTTTATTCGAGGCCAAATAAACCGATCTTCACACCCACATTTACATTTTTGCTCGATCTTACCGTGATCCCTATAATTCACCATTTTTTTATCACCTCATTTAATTGTTTGTCCCTCATTTCGTTTTGTGGTTAAAATTTCCACTGTATTTGGAAATTTTAGTATTGCAATCGCATAATACCCCTTTTTAAAACTTAATTTTCCTTACCTTAAAATATGGAGAAAATTATTATTTACTTAGTTGTGCAACCATTTGGAATAATTAGTAGTTTTATAAAAAAATAATGGCCTACTATCATAAATTGAAGATACCATTTGTTAGAGACCCTGGAGCGAAGCGGCTCATCGGACGCCCCCCAAGAAGCTTTGTTCTGCGCGAAGGCGAAGCGACAGCAACAATGTATTACCTGTGCGAAAGCGAAGCGTCAGCAACAAAGCGCCCAGTCGGAACGGAAATCAACCACACGTTTTGATAGTGAGCCTGAATAGTGCATTCTTTTGATTAAACAGGACGATATGGATGAATATGGCGTCTGAAACCTTTATATATATGCTTTTTAAAGTAAATTAGTGTTATACTTTGCTTGTCGAATAAGGTAGAATACTATTTATGACTATCTTCATTCAGAAAAATACCACCTCTGAAGTGGTAAGATGAATGCGGATATAGTTTCTTTCCAAACATTACTGAAATAGAGGAACTCAGTCTAAGAACGCCACGTCCTGTGGCAACGACTGAGTGACCAACATCGTGTTGCTGCTGCTTCGCTTTCGCACAAAAAACATTTGTTGGCCTAAAGCTTCCGGCGGATGTCATAGATTTTTAAAGGAGTGAACTGTGCTCAACACTTCAAAATCCGGACGCATTGTTGATCGGCGCGACAGCGGCAATTACGCCAAGGTGAAATTGATTAATATGAATAAAGGGGTTACTGGTTTTATGAATGATTTTGAACAACAGTTGGAGGCGCTATTAAAGCAAGCTTCGTTACAATACATAATTTATCAGCATAATGGTGATACAGAGCGTATGGATAAGACATCACTTTTTGCGCGTAAAATACAGCAAAAAGAATATGTTATCGGCTTTGCTGGCCATTTCTCTGCTGGTAAGTCTAGTATGATTAACGCGCTATCAGGTGAAGATTTACTTGCGTCAAGTCCTATTCCAACGAGTGCCAATATCGTCAAAGTCCATAAATCAGATGAAGACTTTGCGATTGTCTATATGCACAATGAAAAACCTGTAAAATTTGAAGCGGGTTATGATTTTAAAACAGTGAAAGAGCTTAGTAAAAATGGGGACCTAGTGTCTCAAATTGAAATTGGTCATAGTACATCGACATTACCATTAGGCGTCACAGTTATGGATACGCCAGGTGTCGACTCGACAGATGATGCACACCGTATGTCAACAGAGTCAGCCCTTCATATTGCTGATATCGTATTTTATACAATGGACTACAATCATGTGCAATCAGAAATGAATTTTCAATTTACAAAGCAATTAATGAAGTACAATCCAAACGTTTATTTAATCGTAAACATGATTGATAAGCATAATGAAAATGAATTAAGCTTTGAGGAATTTAAAGCAACTGTTCACAATTCCTTTGCAGCTTGGGGAGTAGTTCCTAAGGGTGTATTTTTCACTTCATTAAGAGAGCCTGGGCACCCTTATAACGATTTTAAAGCTGTTAAAAAAATTGTTATGGATAGTATGAATGATTGGCAGGATCAACTTGTACAGACAGCATCAAATACACTGCGTTTATTACAAAGTGAACATGACACTTATTTAACAGAAGAAAGAGAAGATCGTTTAGACATCGATGAAGATGTATTAAGTGCCGATGACTGGGCAAACCATAAAGATATTTTAGAGCAGTACAATAAGCTAAATCGTCAAGTTGAATTGTTTTCGATTGAGGCCTGGAATGAAACGTTCGAGGACCAGCGTAAAGAACTTCTTGCGAATGCTGCCATTATGCCGGCTGATTTACGCGATAAATTACGTCTATATTTAGAGAGTCAGCAAGATGGTTTCAAAGTAGGAGGTTTATTTACTGCTAAGAAAAAAACAGAGGAAGAGCGTAACCGCCGCAAAGAGGATGCCTATAGTGCCTATCAAAATGTTGTGCATGCACAGATTACTGGACATTTAAAAGGGCTAATGAAACAGGTGTTAAAGGATGTTAGTGCATTAAATGAAGAACGTGCTACCGCTATTGATGCCTACGCCTTTGAATTACCTTTCTCCCTTATTGAGCAGCAGGTACAAGTTGGTGCTCTATTAACTGGAGATGCAGTTCTAAACTTCGCAAACCGTGTAGCAGAGGCAACAAAACGCTACTTCATCCAGGACACAGATAATTGGAAGGATGCACAAGCGACAACTTTAGAAGCAGTGGCTACTGAAACAGCAGCACCATCTAAATTAAAAATGGCTGGGATGCAAGCGAAAGTTGATGCTATTCAGGCAGTGCTTGAAATCGAGGGGTATCAACAATATAGTGCGAGTATTATGCATCAGGCAAGCAATGAAATACGTCAGCTTGCAAATCAACAGCTTACAAATTGGGATCAAGCCTTTAAGCAAGATTTAGCGGATATTCGATTGTTTGATGAATCAATGTTAAAGCCAAAAGAGGAAGCGTTACAACAGGAAGAGGCACAGCAAGCAGTAAGTGCAACAAGCCTACCTATTGAAGGTGTAGTTAAGCGTGCACTTCATACGGCAAACTCGGTAAAGGATGTACAAGGCTTTGCGGAAGTAGCAACTTACTTAGAAAATAAAGTAGAACGATTACAGAAAAAAGATTTCACAATCGCGCTTTTCGGTGCATTTAGTGCAGGGAAATCTTCCTTCTCTAATGCGTTAATGGGTGCTAAAGTTTTACCAGTATCACCAAACCCAACTACAGCGGCTATTAATAAAATTCGCCCTGTAACACCAGAGCATCCGCATGAAACAGCAGATGTACTGTTAAAAACAGCTGACCAAATGCTAGAGGATATTCAAGCTTCATATGCAGCAGTTGGTTTATCAGTTTCTTCTTTAGAAGAGGCATTTAATCGTGCAGATGAAGGACTTGCGGTACAGCTATCGGACGAACGCTTAAATGTGCATAAATCATTTATTCGTGCATATAAAGAAGGATTTCCAACATTTAAGTCTGAGCTTGGAAAAGTATTACGTGTTAACCGTGAAGAGTTCGAAAAATTTGTTGCGCAGGAAAATAAATCATGCTTTGTCGATAATATTGATTTCTATTATGATAGTCCGTTAACACGCATGGGTGTGACACTTGTTGACACACCAGGAGCAGATTCTATTAATGCGCGTCATACAGGAGTTGCATTTGAATATATTCGTAATGCTGATGCAATCTTGTTTATTACTTATTATAATCATGCTTTTGCTAAAGCTGACCGTGAGTTTTTAATTCAGCTAGGGCGTGTGAAGGATGCCTTCGAACTTGATAAGATGTTCTTTATCGTCAATGCGATTGATTTAGCGACAACAGAAGAAGAGCAGGAAGATGTCAAAGGCTATGTACGTTCAGAGCTACAACGCTTTGGCATTCGCTTCCCTCGACTTTACGGTGTGTCAAGCTTATTGGCATTGAAGGAAAAAGTAGAGGGTGCAGATTTAACATCAGGTATGCCACCTTTCGAAGATGCCTTCCACACATTCCTAAATGATGAATTAAGTGCATTGGCTGTTCAGGCACTTGCAGAGGAAGTTGATAAAACGGAGCAACGTTTAGGTGACTTAATTACGCAGACTGAAGAGAACTTAAAGCGTAAGGATGAACGTTTAGAGGAATTAACAACTCTTGAACAGCATATAACATCGAAGTTTAATTCACTTAATACAAGTATGTTAGAAAGTGAAACGAAGCAAGAACTTGATGAATTATTATATTATGTTCTTCAGCGTGTGTATTATCGTTACCCAGAGTTCTTTAAGGAAGGCTACAATCCTTCAACATTTGCAGCAATGCCAGCTCAGCAAGCATTAGAGCATGCTTTAAAAGAAGTAATGCAAAGTTTACGCTTTGACTTTACACAAGAAATGCGTGTCACAAACTTCCGTTTATCACAGTTTATTAGTAAGAAGATGCAATTACGCTTTAAAGATGAAGTACGTGAGCTGAAAGAATTAAACCGTAGCTTCTCGTTCCTAGCGTTTGAATCTTCCGAGCCAGATTTACTTGATTTTGAAGGACCATTTACAGATATCGCGAAATATTCGGGTGTTAAATCACACTTCAGAAATCAAAAGGCATTCTTTGAGAAGAATGAAAAAGTTAAGCTAAGTGAGGCGCTTGAAGTATTAACAAAACCAGATGCGCAAAACTATTTAGATTCACAGAAAGTATCCCTTATGACATGGGCTATTACCAATATTGCTGAGGAAGCAGAGCAATTACGTCTGCATATTTACCATCAGGCACTTGAACAAATTGCAACAGAAAGACTTGCACTTCAGGAAGAAAGTCGTTTAGCTTCTTGGAAAGCTATTTACGAACAATTACAATACGCATGAGGTGATTCGTTTGGGAAAAGTATTCAAATCAGTTGAGGAAATTCAGTTAGATGGAGTCCGTTTCGTAGATGCTCGCTTTGATTTACAAAACAAAGAGGCAGGGAATAAACTATTTGAAGAGGGACACGCACCAGGAGCGATTTATATCGATCTAGAGCAGGATCTATCAGATATGGGGTCTATCAATGGCCGCCATCCTATGCCAAATAAAGAAAAGCTATTGGCATTATTTCAAGGATTAGGATTAAATTATGAAGATCAAATTGTCATTTACGATCAAGGCGCCGCACCATTTGCACCACGTGCCTGGTGGATGCTGACATATGCGGGCTTTCCAAATGTAGTGATTGTGAATGGTGGTGCACCTGCACTCGAGGAAAAAATATCTTTTACAAAAGACATTATAAAATACCCACCATCTACGATTGAATTTGTTTGGCGAGATGAACTGTATGCTCCGCGTGAAGCAGTTAAAGCCATAGTCGATAGAGAAGTCGAAGCGACGTTGCTTGATGCACGTGCCGCAGCTCGCTACCGTGGTGACATAGAGCCACTTGATATGGTAGCTGGGCATATACCAACGGCGAAAAACTTTGACTGGGAACAATTAAAGTCAGATGGTCGTCTACAAGCGAATGATGAGTTACGCAGCAAGGTTTCTCAAGACGAGCACGTTGTTGTGTATTGTGGCAGCGGTGTTACAGCATCGCCATTGTATGCAGTACTAGCAGATGAAGGTTATGAAAATATTCAACTGTATGTAGGTAGCTTTAGTGACTGGATTACACAATATGATGTAGAAAAAGGAACTAATGAATAAATGATTGAGGAAAAAATGCTCACTTTGGTGGGCGTTTTTTCCTTTTATTGGAGTGGAAAGGGGAGTAAGGGCGAAGTGACGGAACGAAAGGCAAGTGTGACGGATAGAAAAGCCGACGCGACGGTAAGAAAGGCAAGAGCGGCGGGAAGAAGAGCCGAGGTGACGATAGAAAGGCAAGAGCGATGGAAAGAAGAGCCAAGGTGACGGATAGAAATCCAAAGTCGTGGATAACCCTGCCCAAATCGTGGATAGAATCATCAAAATGCTGGATAGCCCCGCCCAAATCGTGGATAGAATCGTCAAAATGCTGGATAGCCCCGCCCAAATCGTGGATAGAATCGTTGAAATGCTGGATAGCCCCGCCCAATCGTGGATAGCCCCGTCAGAGCGACGGAAAGAAAAGCCGAAGCGACGGATAGAAATCCAAAGTCGTGGATAGCCCCGCCCAAATCATGGATAGAATCGTCAAAATGATGGATAGCCCCGTCAGAGCGAGTAATTATGAAACAATAAATAACGATGCGAGTTGTGATGTATTCATAAAATGACTGGTTATTCATTTTATGCTACACTCTTTTTACAAAGGGGGGAAAAGGATGATTAAACGAGAGAAAAGTATAGAGATTCAACAAGATCGCGATGTGCAATGTGCTCACGGTAAAGTGGCAGTTCAGGGGATAGCAATGAGTGTTTATAGTTTTTTTGTGGATGGTTTACTAATTGATACAGGCTCATATTCACTTTCACAGGAGTTTCAATCCTTTTTTAACGAAATACCGATTGAACAATTGGCGCTCACTCATTCTCATGAGGATCACTCAGGAAATGCAGCATGGATTCAGCAACATAAGGGTATTCCTATCTATGTTCACCGTGATTCGGTAAGTCTTTGTACAAAGGATGGTGAATATCCTTTTTATCGACAGGCATTATGGGGGGAGCGACCTGCGTTTATTGCCCAACCGCTAGGAAATACATTACAAACGAAATCAGCTACATGGGATGTTATCGAAACACCAGGGCATACGACAGATCATGTATCATTTTACAATCGAGAATCAGGTGCTATGTTTACAGGTGATTTGTATATTCAGACGAAAACTAAGGTTGTCCTTGATGAAGAAAATATCGTACATACCTTGGCGTCATTGAAGAAAATATTAAACTATGATTTCGAAGAAGTTTATTGCTGTCATGCGGGCTTTTTAGCGGATGGTCGAGCGAAAATACAAGAAAAAATTACTTATTTAGAAGAAATGGAGGGCAATATAAGGCAATTATTTGATAAAGGTTATTCGGTAGAAGAAATAACAAAATCAATCTTTTCTCGTGATTATCCGATTACCAAAGTATCGGAAGAACAGTGGTCTTCCAAGCATATTATCACTGCTTTTATAAATAAGTTTGCGCAAGAGTCCTTAAAATAAGGGCTCTTTTTTGTGCTTTGAAGTCGAGGGATTCAGAAAGTAAAAAAGAATACTTGAGGATGCATAATAAAAAACTTTGTGAAAAAATGTGAAGAAAATGTGACGGAACCAGATGGAATAATGGATACGCTTACATTAGTTTGTGAAAAATTTCTCATTTACACAAGAAAAATACTATGTGAAAAGTTGAACAGGTTTAGTGGCGGTATTTGTACATTTTGTATAAAGCCAATTGATGTAAGTGTTATATTAAAATAATTGATTGTGAACTTAATAACAAAGCAATAAATGATCGAAGTTAATAATAAATAGCGCTATTTCGAAGGAAAATTAAAATTGACAGAAAATTCGTTGACTTTACTTTCACAAAGTATTATGATTCTGGAATATATAATAATTTGAAAAGAAAAGGATGGGATTGAATGGATATTATGAAAAAGGCTTTAGAAATGCACGAGTATTATAGTGGAAAATTAGAGATAATTTCGAAAGTACCTGTGCAAGATTCATATGATTTAAGTCTCGCGTATTCGCCTGGGGTAGCTGCGCCTTGTATAGAGATTGAAAGAAATCCATCGCTTGTTTACGACTATACAATGAAAGGTAATATGGTAGCGGTTGTTTCAGATGGTACGGCGGTATTAGGGTTAGGGGATATTGGCCCGAAGGCAGCATTACCAGTAATGGAGGGGAAGGCTATTTTATTAAAGCGTTTTGCCAATGTTGATGCTTTTCCTATTTGTTTAGATACGAAAAATACGGATGAAATCGTCTGCATTGTGAAGGCGCTTGCCCCTACTTTTGGTGCTGTGAATTTAGAAGATATTTCGGCGCCAAGATGCTTTGAAATTGAAGATCGTCTGCGCCAAGAATGTGATATTCCTGTGTTCCATGATGACCAGCATGGAACGGCGATTGTAGTAGGTGCAGGGATGGTTAATGCCAATCGCATTGTGAAAAAAGATGTGGCAACGATGAAGGTCGTCATTAATGGTGCAGGAGCAGCCGGAATTGCTATTTTGCGTATTCTTGTGCAAATGGGCTATAAAAATATTTTTATGTGCGATACAAAAGGTCTCATTTATGAAGGTCGCGCTGAAGGTATGAATCCAATTAAAGAAACAGTAGCCCATTTAACAAATCCTGAAAAAATACATGGAACATTGGAAGACGCCATTAAAGGTGCTGATGTCTTTATCGGTGTATCAGTTGCTAATTTATTAACAGAAACACATATTGCTTCAATGAATGATGATCCAGTCGTGTTTGCACTAGCAAATCCAAATCCTGAAATTACGTATGAAAATGCTAAAGCATGGGGTGTGCGTATTATGGGGACAGGACGTTCCGATTATCCAAATCAAATTAACAATGTGCTTGCTTTCCCTGGTATTTTCCGTGGGGCATTGGATGTTCGAGCAACAGATATTAATGAGGCTATGAAAATAGCTGCAGTGGAAGCGATAGCCGCTCTTGTAAGTGATGAGGAATTAACGGAGGAATATATTGTACCTAAATCATTAGATGAGCGGGTTGTTGAAATTGTTTCCCAAGCTGTAAGTGGAGCAGCTGTTGAGTCTGGTGTGTCGGAGCTTTTCCAACAAAATACAGTGCTTTCTGTTTAACGTGAAAAAATCTCCCCCTCTCATAGAGAGAGGGGAGATTTTTTACGTTCCGGCTAAAATGCCGATAACTGCAAAGAGAACAATCATCAGAATAATGAGGACAATGAGAAGAATGCCTGGAATATAGAGAGTAAAGAAGGCCCTCCAATTGGTTATTTGGTGTGCTTCTGCAATAATTCCTACTGTAATAATGAGGTTCCAAATTGCAACCACAATCGATAATAAAATTGCAATCCAAAAAACCCAAGGGTAAGGCCCGGCGAAGTCAGGATCCATTAAAGACTCAGGTGATGTAAATAACCAAATTAAATAAAAAGGAATAAGTACTATAGATGGAATAGCAGTTAAACTTAACCCTTTAAATAAGTGTGAGTACGTACCTGTTCCTTTAAAAAGTTTACCGAACAGCCAAGCGATTAGTGCAAGAAAACCCGTACCGATTATTCCTGAAATCGGTGATGCAATAACACAAAATAGTAAGATAAAGCAAGGAGAAAAGTCTATCACGGATATCTTATCAATAAGGTTTGAAAGTGTAACACCAATATAACCAATTGACAAAAGAAGAAGAGCAAAACCAATTGATTTTTCTTCTATCATGTAACGGGTTGTTTGCTTTGGATGCAACCAAATAGACAAAAATGGATTAACCTTTAGCCTTTCTTGTGATCTTTCATTAAAGTCATCCATTAAATTACCTCCAAAATAATAGTATAAATGCATGATGCGTATAATTAGTATACGTGTAATTCGATGAAAAGTTTCGAAAAAACATGTTAGCAACAAAAAGAGCCGCAAGAAAGCGACTCTTTTTGATTACTCGTATCTAGTCAGTCATGGCATTTTAATAGAATAATTTTTTATTCAGCTAACATAATTTTTTCAAGATCTAATGGTTCTATGTATTGTTCGCCTTTGTAAGCACGCATATTACCACCTGAAATTTCATCTATTAATAAAATTTCATTTGTTTTAGCGTCGCGGCCAAACTCTAGTTTGATATCATAAAGTGTTAACCCTTTTTTGTTAAGCTTTGCAGCAACAAATTTAGCAATTTCAATTGTACGTTGCTTTAAAATTGCGTATTCTTCATGTGTTAACAGGTTTAACATGGCTAAAGCATCTTCAGAAATGGGCGGATCTAGTCGATCATCATCTTTGATGGTAACCTCTACGAAAGAATCTAAGTCTTGTCCTTCTTTTACGTAAGCGCCAAAGCGACGTAGGAAAGAGCCTACTGCCTTGAAGCGGCAGATGACCTCTAAACCCTTACCAAAAACAGTTGCAGGCTTTACTGTCATTGTTGCATCGTTGAAGTTTGCATCAACGTAGTGAGTAGGAACACCTTGTTCGTTTAGTTTTGAGTAGAAATAAGAAGTTAAGCGAAGTCCAGCTAAACCAGCGCCGTCGATTGTTAACCCTACAGTATTAGCACCCGGATCGAATACGCCGTTTTCTCCAGTTACATCATCTTTAAATTGTAATAAGTAATGACCATCTTCTAATTGAAACACATTTTTCGTTTTACCTGTATACAATAATTCCACAAACACCCCTCCAATATTTCGTACTACTTCATTATTATAACACGAATGTTTTGGATATTTAATAGTAAAAATGTTCGTTTTAAACGATTTTTTTATGTTTTCAACTTCGTTTCTAATGGTGAATCAAGGTAATAACGAATGTTCGTTATCACCTTAAGTGTATTGAAAGGATTCTGAAATTAATGTTAATAAACGCCTTCAGCTAGCATACCATCAGCAACTTTTATAAAGCCAGCGATGTTCGCGCCAACTACAAGATTGCCGGGGTAGCCATATTTTTCAGCAGCTGCTTTGCTGTCCGCGTAAATGTTTTTCATAATTTCATGTAATTTAGCATCTACTTTTTCAAATGACCAGAAAACACGACTTGAATCTTGCGCCATTTCAAGAGCAGATACAGCAACACCTCCGGCATTAGCAGCTTTAGCAGGACCGAATAATACGCCAGCATTTAAGAATTCGTTAATTGCTTCAAGATCTGATGGCATGTTTGCGCCTTCACCAATAGCTTTCACTCCGTTAGAGATTAAAGTACGAGCCGAATCGCCATTAATTTCATTTTGTGTTGCACATGGAAGCGCGATGTCACAAGGGATCGTCCAGATACCAGTGCAACCTTCTGTAAATGTAGCATTTGGACGATAGTTTAGGTAAGTGGAGATACGATCGCCTTTTACTTCTTTAATTGCTTTAATTGCATCAAGATCTAAACCTTCTGGGTCGTAAACATAGCCTGAAGAGTCAGAGCAAGCAACAACTTTTGCGCCATAAGCTTGTGCTTTTTCAATAGCATATGTTGAAACGTTACCAGAACCAGAAACTACAACTGTTTTACCTTCGAATGAATCATTGACATCTTTTAGCATTTCGTTTACAAAATATACAGTACCATAACCAGTTGCCTCTTTACGGGCTAAAGAACCACCGTAGCCAGGAGTTTTACCAGTTAATACACCAGATTCGCTTGCTTTTGTTAAACGTTTATATTGGCCCCATAAATAACCTACTTCACGAGCGCCAACACCGATATCACCTGCTGGAACATCGACATCTGGACCAATATGGCGGTATAATTCAGTCATGAATGCTTGACAGAAACGCATAATTTCCGAATCTGATTTACCTTTAGGATCGAAGTTTGAACCACCTTTACCACCACCGATTGGTTGGCCTGTTAAAGCATTTTTAAAGATTTGTTCAAAGCCTAAGAATTTGATAATGGATTCATTTACGGAAGGGTGGAAGCGAAGACCGCCTTTGTATGGCCCCATTACGTTGCTGTATTGCACACGGTAACCACGGTTTACTTGAACTTCATTGTTATCATCTTGCCAAGCTACACGGAAAGAAATGATACGATCTGGCTCAACGATACGAGATAAGATATTGGCTTTAATATATTCAGGGTGTTGTGCAAATACAGGCACTAATGAAATGAAAATTTCTTCAGCTGCTTGTAAGAACTCTGCTTGATAACTATTTTGTTGTTTTAGTTGCTCGAATACGCCATCAACGTATTCTTTTGCTAATTGTTCGTTGCTTACAGTTGTAGTTGTCATAGTAAAAAACCTCCAGTTATTTGATATTTGTATCGTATATCTATTTTTCACACTATTCAATAAAATACTTTTTCCAACCGTCTAAAGTTTGTGAAGAATTGAACAAACGGGGGAGAGGATTTATTATATTAAAATAATAATGAGTTGAGCGATCTATCTAATTATGAGAAAGGAATGATGCTTTATTGTGAAGGTTTTAATTGACGCTGATGCCTGTCCAGTCGTGGATTTAGCGTTATCTATATCATCTGAGTTTGAGATTGAAACAATCTTGTTTTGCGATACATCCCACCGTATCGAACGTGATAATGTAATAACAATTATGGTTCCGAAGGGTCCAGATTCGGTTGATTTTACGCTAGTGAATGCGCTTTCAAAACATGATATTGTCATTACACAGGATTACGGTTTAGCAGCTATGGTTTTGGCAAGAGGAGGTTATCCAATCGATCAAAATGGAAGAGAGATGTCCAATGAAAATATCGAACGTTTGCTCGATATGCGCCATGTTGGACAGAAAATTAGACGTGCTGGAGGACGGACGAAAGGGCCTAAAAAACGAACTCAAGAAAACAATATTTCGTTTGAATTGAAATTTCGACAAATTTGTGAACGAGCGATTTCGGCTCAAAAAATGGAGGAATCTGAAGGTGGAAAATGAGCGTAAACACGAACTATTAAATCAATTTCCGGGACTAAACGAGTTAGCAAATCATCATACTGTACTTTGGAAAAATACAAATCGAGAAAAAAAGGCGCAAACAAATCTTTTTTCAATGGAGGAAGTTGAGGAGGCAGAGGAAACACTTAAACGCTTTTCTACCTATTTAACTTTAGCATTTCCAGAGCTTTTGGAAAGCAAAGGGCTTATTGAATCGTCTTTACTAGATATACCTTGCATGAAGAAAGCTCTTGAAAAAGAATTTGATGTATTAATACCAGGTCAATTTATCTTAAAATGCGATCATGCCTTGCCAATTTCCGGCTCTATTAAAGCCCGTGGTGGTATTTTTGAAGTATTAAGGCAGGCAGAACAGCTTGCGATCGCTAGTGGCAAGCTAACAAAAGAGGATAGTTATGCTGTGTTGGCAACAGAGGACTTTCAATCGTTCTTTCAGCAATACACAATTGCCGTAGGTTCTACAGGTAATTTAGGATTGAGTATCGGCATTATGGGCAAAAAACTCGGCTTTAATGTCGTTGTACATATGTCGAGTGATGCAAAAGAGTGGAAAAAAGCATTACTGCGTGAAAAAGGTGCGACAGTTATTGAATATGAAGCAGATTATAGTGTTGCTGTAGAACAAGGTCGTCGAGAGGCTGAACAAGATCCTATGTGTCATTTTATTGATGATGAAAATTCGAAGGACCTATTTGCCGGCTATGCAGTGGCGGCGAAGCGTTTAAAAGCACAGTTTGAAAAGACGAATATTTCTGTGGATGCTGCCCATCCATTGTTCGTGTATTTACCATGTGGTGTAGGTGGAGGACCGGGGGGAGTTGCGTACGGGATACGTGAAATTTTTGGAGAGCATGCCCATATATTTTTCGCAGAGCCCGTAGCATCTCCTTGTATGACAATTGGCTTAATGACAGGTTTACATGATGAAATTAGTGTAGAAGATATCGGTCTTACTAATAAAACCGAAGCAGATGGCCTTGCTGTTGGTCGTGCGTCAAAATTTGTTGGCAAAGTGATGGAAACATATATTAGTGGTTGTTATACAGTGAAAGATGAAGAATTATTTACGTCGCTCGGTTTAGCGATAGATTCGGAAGGTCTATTTTTAGAACCATCTGCACATGCAGGGATGTTCGGACCAATTCAGTTAATGAAAAATGGACAAAGTTATTTAGAAAAGCATGATTTAGTTAATAAGATGGAGCAAGCTACCCATCTTGTATGGGCAACAGGTGGAAGTATGGTGCCGGAGGAAATGCGTGGGGAGTACATGGCAAAGGTGTGCCAGTAGCAAAAATTAATGATTAAGGTAGTTAGTTAATAAGAAAACGCAAGAATGCTATCGGAATCAACATTCTTGCGTTTATTACTTTTAAAGTTATTTATATAAATAGTCCAACGCTTGATAATCTTGCTGATAGCGTCCACCGTCCGCTACTTCAGCGTGATATAAAGCTTTTAAAGCATAATTTTTTTGCAAATCCATTTCGGACATTAACTCTTTTAGGCGATCATGTAATTCACGGTTTTCTTTCACAAGTTGCTGCATTTGTGGTTTAAAATATTTCATACTGTCTAACTCCTCAATTTATAACGTGTTTATTAGTATAACACTTTTAGCTTTTGAAAATGTACTCATATTCATAATTCGGGCTGTAAAAGATTATTCAGTCGATCATGTACTTAGGTGTATCGTTCTCTTACGATTTCAATGCTTGTTTAATATTTAATAATAATAACTAAAAAATGAAATAGTATATGTGCGTTTCATTATGCATTAAGAACTTTCAATTTAATGACAGGTATACATGATGAGACCAAGGTTGAAGATATTGGTCTAAATAAGGATTTTTAAATTGAACATTTCTTCTTGCTCAGTAATCGCGCTCGTCTTGAATTACTAAAGGGTTATCTCCTATTTATCCCGTCCTGTTTAACTTTTTTTCGTATAGATTAAAGAAAAGCAAGAAGTCCATATAAGATTCCTCCTAACAAGAAAAACGGTTCAACAATTACTAAAAGTTCGGGTTGATCCACATTTACTGGGCTACAGGAGGCACTTTAGGATTTGAAGTCCAGACAATGGGCGAAGTGTTATTCATCATTAATCTGGTTGCAATTGGCCTATGTATAATTGCTGCACTTGCCCTTGTTCAAGCATGGGGACGACGATTTCCATCCTGGTTGTTGCTCATTTTAGGATGGGGAGCATGTGTGGTTTTAGGTTTGAGGGGTGGTGTAGGGATAATTCAAAGCTTATTGGGATCAGAATCACTTCCTTTACTAGAGTCGACCAAACAAAAGCTGCATAACCAGTAAAAACCAACCACTTCTCTATTTTGTCTAGAGGATGGCAATCATTATTGTTTTTGATTGAAATAACTCCTTTCATTATGAGGAATGAAACCATTTTGAATTAGTACAATCAGTTACTACATTATATGGCCCTTTTGCTTAATTAGAGATTGAATAGGGACAATAAATAAACAAACTTCCAAATCCATACATAGATTTGGAAGTTTAAATCTTTATCCCACATTATCAAGCAATAAGAGGAAGAATAATTACCCATATAATCCCAATTGGTGAAGGGGAATCATATCTGTGGGGATGAAGAAGGCCTCGCTGATTAAAGTTTCACTTTATCGTGGCATTGTTTTCGCTGAGCGGTTAAAAATACTTCCTGTGCTGCCCGCACACCTGCACCTGGCTCAAAGTCATATTCAAAGTCTTGAAGTGCCGCTTCCATTAAAGAAACTGCTTGTAAAATATCACTTGGGAAACAATAGCCCATATGGCCGAATCTAAAAATTTTACCTTGCAAATGGCCGAGGCCACCAGCAAAATCTAAATGATATTGTTGTTTTAAATGTGCCAAGAAGTTACCGAGTGCAATCCCTTTTGGTGCCATAATCGCTGTAATGGTCGGAGAAGCATGCTCATCCGTAGTGAGAAGTTCAATATGAAGGGCATTCATCGCATGACGCACCATGTTTTTCATTAGCTCATGGCGAGCAACTGTATGTTCAAAGCCTCCTTCTTCCTCTATAAGTTTACAAACCTCATGAAGTCCAGAAATAAGTGTCACAGTAGGCGTGTTTGGAGTCATCCCTTTTTCTGCCCAGCTACGATAGCTTAATAGGTTTAAATAATAGGACGGTGTATTATTTTCTTCAATAACGTTCCAAGCTCTATCACTAACGCTGACAAGAGAAAGTCCAGGAGGTAGCATCATCGCTTTTTGAGATCCAGTAACAAGAATATCGATCCCCCAGGCATCCATTTCAGCAGGAGCTCCACCTATGCAACTTACACCATCGACAATACACAATGCATCCGTTTCCTCACGTACAACTTGTGCTAATTCAGCAATTGGGTTTAAGATACCAGTCGAAGTTTCATTGTATGTGACAAAAACAGCTTTAATATCTTTCAACGGTTGCAAGAATTCTCGTAGCTCCTTAGCTGTGCAAGCTTGTCCCCATTCTTTTTCAAGCTTATGTACATGAAAGCCGAATTTCTCACAAATCGAAACAAAATAGTCTCCGAATGCTCCAACAGTGATCACAACAACATTTTCACCAGCAGAAACAGTGTTAACCGCCGCGGCCTCTAAAGCTGCTGTACCACCTGATGGAAGAAGTAAAATATCCTGCTTTGTCCCGAAAATAGGTTTTACTAATTCAATTGTTTCACGGTAAAGCGCTACAAATTCATTGCTTCGATGACTAATAATATCGCGATTCATCGCAAGCTGAACCTTTTTAGGAATTGGCGTAGGTCCTGGATGTCTTAAAATATTTTCATACACAATCATCAAACCCCTTTGTATTAAAAATTAGAAATTCGAAATTTTCTAACTATAATATAGCATATTTTTTCTGTTAGCTAACTTCTTTTTCAAAATTTGATAGATCAAGTGTCGTAAGAGAGTAGGAAATACATCTGATTAATTTTTTGTATGGTAAAATTTTTATAGAAGGGGGGCTAAGTGATGGAATCGAAAGTAAAGTATCCATATATTTATTTTTTATTGGAATCAAATATGGTTTTTGTCTATCGAATTAAAACACATAATTATTTGAACGCATCGGATTTGATAGATAGGAGTGAATGGGAGGCTTATGAATTACAGCATCATGTTCAATTTGAAGCATTCAACCATGAAGAAAGTAAAGCAATTGACGAGTGGGGATTCTGGCTTGAGCAACATAAATTAAGCGACATCGTAGAAATTATCAATGACTGTATTCAAAAACATTGTTCTGTGGATCAACGAATAACAACACAGGCAGTTCATATTGTGAGCTCTGAATCTGCAGCTGGTTCAGTGAGAGTAGCACTAGCACCACCTAAACATGTGATTGGATTCCCTGATTGCTTCTCAATTGGACCATTGTGGAAGCTAGAGGAGAAAAGAGGTCAAACATTCCGAAACAATTGGTTATTTGTAAATATTAACGATGAACAAGAAGATGTTTATCAAAATAAGTTTACAAATACTTTGCGTGAAATAGAAGATATTTCGAATCATGTTCCTATCTATATTTGGTATGGTAATAATGCAGATGAACAATGCGGGCTTCGTTTTTTCCTCTATTTATTGCGAAATAAATCAAATGAGATTTTTCTTATTAATACAACAGAACAGAGTAAGGTTAATTGTGAGACAAGCCATCTTAGTTCACAGCAATTAGCGCAGCTTTTTATGAACATAGAAGAAAAAAAGCCATTAACTATCCAGGACCGTCGTATTTTCCAAAATGAATGGGAAACATTATCGCAAACTAACGATATTCTGCGCTTATGGATTAATAATGGAATAAAAGGGGTACCAGAAAATTATTTTGATCCCCTTATTATAGAGACGATAGAAAGGCTACATAGTGAACAAGCAACAACAGATTTTATCAAGACAGGGGCAGTGATTGCGGAACTCTTACCTTTGATAGAAGAGCTTCCTAGTGTCTTCTTTTTAGAATCTAGAATAAGATTTTTAGTCTATAGTGGGGTGCTTGCATTAAAAGGTATTCCTAAGTCCATAAGACACTATAGTGTGAAATTACGTGAATAACTAGAAAACCTCTTTAACCTTAAATGGTAAAAAGAGGTTTTTGTACTTGCATATGTATTATGCAACGAAAGGTTTATTCATTTTTATTAAGCCATAGATAAAATAGAATAGTCCTAATGTGATGAACGATAAAATCGTATAAAGTACAGCTTTCCCAGTTCCACCAGTCCAACGATAGAAGAGGCGATATGTGATATAGAAAATAAAGCCGAGAAGACCTATTGAAGCAATCACATCCAGAAACAGAAACGGAATAAAAGAAACAAATGTCAATACAGCATAAATAATAGCATTTTTCATTGCTGCTGCTCGAACTGTTACGTCATTATTACCCTTTGCTGTTAATAAGAAAAGGTTATATATACCAATGATCGGAATCCAAGCAATATAAGCCAGTTTGCTAAAGCCATTTACTTTAGATGCCTGGTAATAAATAAGTGAACTAATTACATAGCTTGCAATACTTATCAATGCAATACAAATTAACATAATAATGAGAAATTCCACGTCTAAATCATCGAAATCATTGTAATATGAAGAATCGTACATAAGAAAACCCCCTTTCTTAAAAAATACTTCATAATAATAACAATACTAAAGTCATATATCTATAGTTAATTATATCCGGAATTTAATGTTAATGATGCATTTACACTATTTCAACGGATATGAAAATTGTATTAATAATGAATTTTTGACAAATGATTGATTGGAACAAAAAAAGGGGTTAGTAAACTAGTAGCCAAGGGTTGTAGATGTTACAAAAAATCAGTGTTTGAACAAGATAGCTTCCAAAAAATAATTTAATTCAAACTAAAATGCTACAAGAAACTATTTTGATGAAAAATTGAACACTAATGTAAAAAATACTAAAAATATCCATAAAAATATTGATATAATAGTTTTAGGATTTTTGGCTTATATGAAGTGAAAGAAACAAGAGATAGGAGAGTATGTTTATGCTAATTATAATTTTTATATCGATAGTGATAAGCTTTTACTTTATGGAAAAACATTATCGGAAAAGTGTCTATTATAAACAGACAAAAAATAATTACTTTGCAGTTAAACTAAATAAAGGGAGAAATGGTGAGTACTTAACATCGAAAATTATTGAACGGCATGCCTTACAAAGTCATAGACAATTATTAAATGTATATATTCCAAAAAGAAATTCAGATGAATTAACGGAGATTGATTTACTTTATATTGATCGAACTGGTCTATATGTAATTGAGTCAAAAAACTATAGTGGTTGGATTTTTGGCAATGAAACACAACAACAATGGACACAAACGATGCCGAATAAGAAAAAATATAAATTTTTCAATCCAATCCGTCAAAATGCTACGCATATCCGTGCAATTCAAGACTTTTTAGACCTCCCGAAAGAAGCAATTCATTCAGTCATTGTCTTTAGTGACCGCTGTACATTAAAAAAGGTGTTAGTAACTTCCCAAAATGTTCATGTTATAAAACGAGAAAATGTAAGGCGTTTTATCCAAACACAAAAGCAAACTGCACAACAGTTTTTCTCTCAAGACGATATTCAAGCAATTTACAATAAGCTGGTACCTCAAATGCAAGTATCCAATGAAGTCAAAAAACAACATATTCAAACGATTCAGCAGAAATATGGAAAATAATCGTATGTAAAGGGGACAGTTGGCATGTCAATATACAATAAATTAGTACGTGATTTAATTCCTCAAGTAATTGAAGAGCAGGGTAAAACATGTAGCATAAGAGTATTAGAACAAGGAGAACACTTAGAGGAAATAAAAGTGAAAATGCAAGAAGAAGCATTAGAATTTCTAGAGGCAGCCTCACCAAAAGAGGCCGTTGAGGAACTTGCGGATATTTTAGAATTAGTACATACAGCTATACAAATGTACGACGTGCCCTACGAACAATTAGAACAAATACGTACTCAGAAGAAGAGCCAACGCGGAGGCTTTTCGAAAGGTATATATTTAGTTGAGGTGAAGGACTAGGAGGAAGCAGTAGTCGTATGAACCATCTTGCAGAAATATGCTAATGATAATGCTATCCCTCCCGAATGGCAATTCGATCAACTTTTAGATTCGTTGCAACTAAAAATCGTCAATGAGGTAAAGCGTGATTGTAAGCAGAACGTGATCGGCGCATTTTACGGAGATACAGCAGGGGTATTCTATGAATTTGACATCAAACATGCACATTTTCGTTTCAACAATCCTGTCTATCAATTCATGAAAAATACCAGCGGGTTTTAACAAATCTAACAAATTATCATTTAGCCAAATATCTCGAAAAAGTGAATGAAGTTACAAGTATAATGGCTTTGCTTTCGAAAGTAGAAGTGATTTCAAAGCACAGTTCTTTAATTTTACAAGGTTCCTACACAATTTGAACAAAATCGATGCTTCTATTGTAATTGTGATTTATCAACTAATCGCCGAAAAACACACGTCGATCACTTCATTCCGTGGAGCTTTGTTCAAAATGATAATTTATGGATTTTAGTGTTGGCGTGTAATGGTTGTAACTTGCAAAAAAGTGACAAAATCACAACTAAATTTTATTTAGAGTCCATGCTTGAAAGAAACTATAATTTAGTGTCAATTAGAGAACCAATTATTTTTATACATATGAAAATAACAAACTTGTAGATTTATATGATTACTCAATAATGAA
This sequence comes from Lysinibacillus sp. NPDC096382, assembly GCF_044762845.1. Taxonomy (NCBI): domain Bacteria; kingdom Bacillati; phylum Bacillota; class Bacilli; order Caryophanales; family Bacillaceae; genus Lysinibacillus; species Lysinibacillus sp. NPDC096382. The sequence continues at coordinate 4,359 of NZ_JBIWFC010000014.1, read as the reverse complement.
CGGATATACGACGTTATGGGAACTAAGGAAGGTATACAAGTTGCAAGTGTTGTCACGTTTGATAATCCTATTATTTCAAGATATAGTTCTTATTACAGATACAATAAGGAGGAATGAATATGGCTGAAATTAAATACGAAATTGTTGAAACAGTTGCGGTATTATCGGAAGGCAATAAAGGCTGGAAAAAAGAATTGAATTTAATTAGCTGGAATGGTCGTGAGCCGAAATACGATATTAGAGATTGGTCGGAAGATCATACAAAGATGGGGAAGGGTGTTACGTTGTCACTGTCTGAATTACAGCTTTTGAAAGAGTCATTAGCTAAGTTGTCAGACTTGGATTAATGTACAGAGCAACTCTTTAGAGTTGTTTGACTAATTATGTAAGTGAGTAGCAATTTTAAATTTTCTGAGGATTTTCCATAGAATATATTTCGTAAAATTGTTAGACTAACAATAGCAACAATTCATAATGCAGGTGGCGGCTGAACTCCCTTTTGAAGGGGGGTGAGGCGGATGTTATCTTAAGTGAAAAGTGTTTAACACGTATGAGGATCATAGAGACATAATATAGTAGAAAGAAAATGGTGAATGAGAGTAGGATTTATATCTACCTTTCACCATTTTTATTTTGGAAAAAAATGATATTATTCAGAGATACACAATGCTTTATAGTTTAACAAATAATCTAATATTTTTTAGTGAAATAAGATACATTATTTATACATAAAATGGTAATATTAAAGTATTATTACATAATATGTATATATTGTGTGTTGGTGGTGATATAGAATTGGAACTACATATATTAGAAGGTGAAAATGGTAAATTCCCTCTACTGTTAGATGATGAAATGAAAATTGTTAAGCCAGTATATGAATATATGAAAAAACTAAAATCAGACAACAAAGCAGATAACACATTAATAGCGAATGGTAGGGATTTGAAAATATATTGGGATTTTCTTATCCATAATTATTATGTTTATGATGAAATAACTCCAAGACATATTCAGTAATTTAGAGAATTCCTTTTCAAAGAAAACCCATATGACAGTACACCTGTCCTATATCAAGAAAGTAAACGAACTCCCACTACAATTAACCGTATATTAAGTACCATATATAACTTCTATGTTTATTTGGGGGAAGTTCATGAAGTGGGAAATCCGATACTTATGAAAGAGATCAATCGTGGGTTTAATGTGTTTAAAGGTTTTTTAGAACATGCTCGTGCAGCCAATACAACAGTTCATTCCATATTTAAGGTTAAAGAGGTAAAGAGTGATTTTAATATCCTTACCTTAGAACAAATTAAACAAATCCGTAATGCTATAGATAACAAACGTGACCGTTTGATTTGGATACTTTTAGCAAGTACTGGAGCAAGGATACAAGAAATATTAGGGCTTCAAATTAAAAATGTTCCTTATATTGATCACTCTGAAGAAATGAGTATATTGAAAAATGTTAAATCAAAAGGAAAGAAACGAGTAGTTTAATAATCAAGTTCTCTGATTTTGATCATATTTAAGGAAGTTATTACCTTAAATATGATTTTTTATTTTATAAAAATTGGGGTTTATTTATGTATGGCAAAAAGAAAGAGTGGATGAACAGAAGAAAAGATGCATGTTATAAAAAGGAAGGAAGAGGTAAGGGGAATTTAAGTGAGTATACCCTTTGGCTAAATGTACAAGATTTCTCTCCTAATGAAATGTGACTAAATTAAATGCTTGGAAGACTAAAAGGCAACATGAGTTTTTTAAAAATTTGGAGAGATGAAATTCAACGAACTTGATTGGGCTGTAGCATTACATCATATAATTCCTTCTTCCTTCTCCAGCTGCATAAATAGTGAATGATTCCCTCAAAGGCCGTATGAGACGATCTTTTTTACAATTAATAAATTTGTAAGAAATGAGTAAGAAAAAAGAGAAGATAGATTCTTACAATTAAAGTATAAGATAAAAGGAGGTATTAAATGAGTTATATATTAAAAACAAATCTGCTGACTTTTGCTTATGTATACTGCTAAACAAGGACTACAAGGGGCACCTTTGTTTGAAATAAGCAATGAAATCGATTACTTATCTAAGGAGGCAATTCTTTTATGAAAAATAAACTATCTGGGGTGTTAGCTGCTACATTAGCGTTAACGATGAGCCTACCAACAGGGGCGATGGCGTTTTCTAGCAGTCAGAATACGGTTGTAGTAACTAACCAAGAAGTAGCTAGCCAAGAACTGAAGAAGATTGCGGCAGAGAAGGCTGCGCTACTCACGAAGTCGTATGAAACGACTAGCGTGCAGTATGCGCTAATTGATAATGGCAAACTTATTTTGTCGGGTCAGACAGGTAAGAACGATATGAATGGGAAACAACCACTGACCAAAGATACCCTATACGGGATTGGTTCAGTCAGTAAAATGTATGCAGCGGCGGCTGTGATGAAATTAGTAGACGAAGGAAAAGTTGATTTGGATGGTCCTGTCGTCCACTATGTTCCTGATTTCAAGATGAAGGATGAACGGTATAAACGTATTACGCCGCGTATGCTGTTGAACCACTCCTCCGGCTTGCAAGGTACTGAGTATGGTAATTCATTTTTATTCAAAGATAATGATACCTATGCCCATGATAACTTGTTGCGACAATTGTCCAACCAGAGCTTGAAGGCGGACCCTGGCGCGTTCTCGGTATACTGCAACAACGGCTTTACGCTGGCTGAGATAATGGTGGAAAAAGTAAGCGGTATGAGCTTTACCGAATTTATACATCAACGGTTTACAGAACCCTTAAAGCTAAATCATACGAAAACTCCGCAGGACAAATGGGAAAACGATAAACGGGCTGGGCTTTATTTTCCTACGTACCAAGGGCAGCTTCCTACTGAATTGGTGAATGTGATTGGTACGGGAGGGATCTCTTCCACAGCAGAAGATATGGTGCGATTCTCACAAATATTTATGAGACAGGGAAAAGGAATCCTCTCTGATAAGGCAGTCAAGGCGATGGAGCAAGAGGAATATAAAAAAGGAATGTGGCCAGGGGATGGAGATAATACCTTCAACTATGGTCTTGGCTGGGATAGTGTGAAACTATATCCATTTAGTGAATATGGGATAAAGGGCTTGGCTAAAGGCGGCGACACGGGACTGCAACATGCTTCACTGGTCGTACTTCCTGAACAGAAGATGGCAGTGGCTGTGTTGTCATCAGGCGGTAGCAGCTCTACAAATCAACTGATGGCGACTGAATTACTGCTCGCAGCCCTTAAAGAGAAGGGCACAATTAAGGATATCAAGCCGAACAAATCCTTTGGCAAGCCGGTCAAAGCCAAAATGCCTCAAGAAGTAGAAAAGAAAGCAGGTTTTTACGGCAATAGTTTCAGTCATTTCAAAATAGAAATTACGAAGAATGGAGAACTGATCTTACCATTTAATCCAGAAGAAAAATATGTATATACTGCGAATGGAAGCTTTATTAATGAGACAGGTACCTCCAAGCTCAACTTCGTTACAGAGAAGAATAGACGAACATATTTGAAGGAGAGCACATTTATATCGTTGCCAGGTTTAGGGCAAGCAGCGGCTACTCAATATTTAGCCGAGAAACTAGAAGACAATGTGCTATCGAAGGAAACCGCTGCCGTATGGGCGAAGCGGGAAGGCGTTAAGTTCTATCTCATAAACGAGAAATATAGTTCTGCTCAATATTTCCTACCAATGATGCTTACAACACAAATTAATCGCAATGAGGGTTTAGAGGGATATTGGAACGGCAGAAAAATTACAGGCCCAAACACTGCTGCACATCAGCTCCAGATCCCCGTGATGACAGGCCGTGATACGACGGAATCTCGTTTCTATACAGAAGGCGGTAATGAATATATGGAGATGTCCGGATTGTTATACGTAAGTGGATCCAACATAAAGCCACTTGATATAGGCCAATCATCCAAAGTTACGCTACAAGCAAATGGGCATGCGAGATGGTTTACGATCCCACAAGCGGTAGCCGGGAAAACGATGACTGTGGCGTTGCCATCGAAGAGTTCGTTCGCGGTATATGATGAGAATGGTGTATGTGTCAATTTTACTGTTGTGAGTGGCAATAACAAAGTAAAACTACCGAAGAACGGAACAGTTGTATTTGCTGGAGCGCCGAATTCGGAATTTGCAATCACGTTGAACTAGCTACAATTCAAGAAGGATTTCAATAAAACCAGTACGACACCGAAAAGGTGTTTTGCTGGTTTTGTTGTGCGCCCGGCATGCGCAACAACTTGGTGGTGAAAGTCCACTACAGGCTTGGCAGTAGGAACTGTTAGCGAAAGACAAGGGTGTCCATGGTGAC
>NZ_JBIWFC010000013.1:0-137375 GCF_044762845.1 Lysinibacillus sp. NPDC096382 | reverse complement strand
TAAATTCGTAGGAGCCAAGGCCCCACATCACGCTATCATCTGTTTTACAATGTTATCCTTAATTCGTTTAATGCTTGTTGCTGATAAAGCCATGTGTTGACCTATCCAACGTTGAGATTTGCCGTCTAACATCCAGTTCAGCACTTGAACTTCTCTATCACCAGTAACATTATCTAGAAGCTTCTGAACCTCTAAGAGCTTCTTCTCATACTCTGCAACACGTTTAATATTTTTCGAACGTCTAATAGCCTCCTGCATAATTGGATCACCTACGCCTCCTGCTGCCTTTGGGAGTGTAGCCTCAATTCCATACTGTGCCGTTTTTGCCCCAATAACCATTTCTGCTCGCATTTCTTTGATGGCGTTAACCATCCAGTGGTAGTCTGTAATCATTGCGTCTAGCTTGTCTTGCGTTAGTAATTTCATAGGTTTGCCCTCCTACGGTGTGGTATAATAATTTTGTTAAGCACCGTCAAAGGGCATAAACCAATTCTGAGCTGTAGCGTCTGCAAACGCTGCGGCTTTTTTATGTTAATTTTGAACGGATTTCTTAGACATCATAGGTTCTCCACCAGTAACTGAGAGTGTTTTAAGATGTTGGTGTTTTTGCTCATATTGTTCATTAGTTTACTGTAGCGTGTTAGATACTACGGCTTTTTTATTTTTAAATTGATTTCACAGGCAATTCACTATACAAATATAGCTATCACGACATATTAATAGTAATGTAAAGCTAATTTAGCCTTACTCCTCCGAATCTTGTTACTAAGGGTCACTTCTATCCCAAGTGACCCTTTTATAGTTACTTTACTCAAAAGTACCCTATAGGATTGATTTCGGTCCAGAAACAACATAGCTAATTATAAGTTTTAAAAAAATAATATTTACTATATCTTCACTCCACCTTCCTAATTGTCCAAACAACTGTATTCGATATGAATAAAATATTGTTAGAAGAGGAGGTGAATATAAAAATGGCATCATTTGAAATTGGAGCGAGAAGTCTTTTCAATTTTCGAAACGAACGCTTTTTCCTATTAGTTGAAGATGAAATTACAATTCCAGCTCAAGGTGTGGAGATTGATCCAGTTAATATCTATGAGATTGACCAACAAACTTTCAATTTTATTAGAGATGAAGGAGATACACCTGTGATTCGACCAGTTATTACTCTTCCACCTGTACCACCTGGATTTAAATTAGAACGAAAATGTATTTTTTCAGTTGATAATGCATACTACGTAATTTATGATTTAGAAAATGGAACAGATAACAATGTTTTATTAAGAATCGGTGCAGCTTTATTTAACTCTTTGAGAAATTCTGGTGTTCGTGAATGTGTTCCTCAAAATTTCATTTAAATAAATAGGTATTGTTATATATCCCCTCAATGTGGGTTATATTTAACAAACTGCTGTACAACAACAAGCGATCAATTTTATTGGTTGCTTGTTTTTTTATGTTTCCAACTTAAATGACATATCTTAATTGGGGATAGCAACCTGTTACATTGCATCGTCCCAGTTTGTTTTTGCACTATGCTATCCCGCCGATACATAATTTAACCTTCCTACACGCTTTATTCGATGTAACTTGTGACCACGCTGCGGCTTTTTTAATGTATAGGTAACTTTAATTTGCACACTCTGATGTAGAGTGTAACGCACACACTTATTAGGCTGTGGTGTTGGTTGACCATCGCGGCCTCCCTCTCATTTAGGGTCACTCCAACTCAGTGACCCTTTGTATAGTTTCTTTCCTCATATTGTGCAGTAATTGAATCAATCCATATTTTCAAATATTACCTAATTATGTTATCCTTATATAGGTTATTAACCTATATATATCAGGGAGTTGTTATGCAATGAAAACAATGTCTACAATGGGATGGATTATATTTTTCTTAGGCACCTTTTTATTTTCACGCGGATGGAGCAGAGTATCAGGTACCTTCGAATACAATTCATCTATTCCAAATAAATCTGTTGCACTAATATACATTTCTATGGGCGTTTTTGTTATTTTCATTTCATTCTTTGTAAAACCTCAAAAAGATAAATAACTTTACTGAACAATTTCTTTCAAATATTCTTAAATTTTGATTCCAGTTCGGATTTCCACATGTACGAACGCTCTTTTGTTTCTACGTTATCTAACCAATACACAAGTTCTGTCATAGTAAGACCATCTGCGTTATCAGCAATTATTTCAGAAGTAGCTGTAATAACTTTGTAGTCAATTCCGTCAACCTCGTAAATTTCTCCAGGTTGAATTATTGGTCTACCGTTATAGAATTTCGGTTTTTTCATTTTTCACCCTCCTGTACAATATCTTTCATATTGTTTAGTACGATTTAAGAAACTTAATAAAGGTATTTGGAGAGTTACCTCCATTTTCAATACAGTCAATATATAGGTCTTCCACTGTATCATTTTCGTAGTACCCTTTGCTATCCAGCAAATCTCTAACAATCTTTTCATTTTCTCTCGCTATTTGAAATGACTCTCCTGCTACTTTAATCGCTTCTTGAATTTCTTTTGACACTCTCATAAGTAATTCTCCTTCCTGCATAATATCTTTCAACTAACCACTTTCTGTTTGCCTAATAATCCACCAACCCTAGGTCCAATCCGTCCGGCCATTTCAAGGTCCATAACAATTAAAGCTACATTTGCATGACTGATTAAAAACCTTTTTGCGATTCTATCTATTGGCAGACCAGCATTCCACAGGCTTATAAATATCTCAATCTGCTTATGAGTAAAATCGAATTTCATATTTTCGTGAGCATCACCAGTAAATAAAATGTACTTCTCAGCTACTTTTCTGCCCATTCAATCGTCACCTCTGCTCTTGGATTATCTGAGTACCACTTACGAGCAACCAACTCAGTCACTTGGCTATCGTCATGCCATATAACCTTACTCAGACCGTCTTTAATGCCCTTCGCTAGATTATCGATGTCTGGTTTAGTTGTTGGTCGTAATGTTCCATCTAGTGCTTGCTGAAGCTTTTTCTTACTGTTACTGATAGCTTTTGGCATCTTTCGATACACATCAATGTTCAACTTAATTTCCTCGGTAATAAGCGTCTCTGGTGCTACTTGTGAAGCTACCAATCTCACGAATGATTTATAGTCTTTGGATTCCTTTGGATCGAATGCGCCATTTCGTGTCGCTCGTGGTCTTTGTTGTGCCTGTACATCACCTGGTATTTCAAATGTTAAAGTGTTCATATTTCCACATCCTTAATCCTCAAGCTTAACGAGCTGTAATCTGTTATTTTCTTTGCTTTTTGAACGTCTTTGATAAGCTCTAGTTTGATAAAACCTAATTGTAGATGGTTCTACACCACGATCTGCAGCTATCTCTTTCACTGTTCCTATAGCCACCATCTGAACACCCTTATAAAGCGCGTATTCTTTCATGCTGTTACCTCCAGCAATTCAGGGTTTTCGTAAATGTTGCCTAATACAGTAATTTCATTTATCTCTGACCACAAAGAAATTGCGTCACTTCCGTTATCAACCCACCAACAACCTTCGGACATTTTTACTTGACCAATGAAATCCTCGTTTACTGAAACCACAGGTATTTCAACTTTTACAATATCCCCCTAAAATCCCCATACCGTTCTTGTCCTTTAAGCCTGTGTATTGCATAAGAATTACTTCCGAATGTTCATCAAAATTCATCCAACCTGGTTTTCGGTCATAATCCACATTTTCTGGCTCTACCCACATACAATGAGCTGTGTAATTTTCATCTTTCGAATCCGTATTACCTACTAGCACTTTGTAAGACATAAAGTTGTATGTTTTATCCCAAGCCCGAAACTTAATCTCTCTACTCATGCAGCCATAGCCCCTTTCATTTTTGAAATAAGATAATCCGTAGCCTCTTCAGTATCTCTTAGCCCGACTAAAGCTCTCATTTGATCCAAACGCTTATAAGCCATGATTTCGTTATGCTTACCGCCAAAGCGCTGGCGTTGACCTAAATACAAAATGAGTTGATCGATTAGAAACTGTTCATTCATGTGTTTCACCACCTAGTGCTTTACGTGCTACTTTACCTGCATCTTGCATAACAATTGATTCTGCATACATATCAACTCTGAAATGATTATTTTCACATGCATAAAACTCAAGAGCTTTTTTAAAATGAGTCATTTTATCAGTTGCTTTAAACGTTGCTTTTTCCATAATTTCATAACATTTTTCTGTTTGTATTAGTATAAAAACAAATTTATTTTATATTTATTTTTATTCCATATAAACTCGTATAAAATCTTTTAATTGGGGTACTTTCTGGGGTACCGTTATTTTAATCAAAAAATACAAAAGCATTGAGCAGGTGCAATTTTATTAATATCAAATTATAAAAAAATCACTCATTTTCTATTTCTTAAATGAGTGATTTAAAGTCACAATTAGTTTTAACTTTTATCCGAAGTAATTAGTAACTTTAATGTGTATAGTCTCGATGTCCATGCTTTAGTATTTGTAAATTCTAATCTTTATGTACCAAAATCAATACTGACAATACATTCCAATATTGATATAATTTAATAGAACTAACAACATATACAAAGGAGACTACTTTACAAATGAAGAAAAAACTAATTTTTAGCGCAGCGTTAGTATTAAGTCTAGGTTTAGCTGGATGCGGCACAGATTCGTCAAATGATGCCTCTAATAAAGATGAGCAAAAACCTGTATCTGCTGAGGCTGAAAAAACTAATGCTGATGAAAAAACTAAAGTTAAAGACGAAGCTAAGGCTAAAGAGGAAAGTGTTCCTAGAGAATATAAATCGGCTTTAAAGAAAGCCGAGCAATATGCAAAAACTATGCAAATGTCAAAAGCAGGGATTTATGACCAGTTGACTTCTGAACATGGAGAGAATTTCCCTGTAGAAGCAGCTAAATATGCTATAGATAACCTTGTATTTGATTGGAAAGAAAACGCATTGAAAAAAGCAAAATCATACGCAGAAATGATGAGTATGTCAGATTCTGCTATTTATGATCAATTAATTTCAGAACACGGAGAAAAATTTACTCCAGAAGAAGCTAAATACGCGGTTGATAATTTAAAATAAGTAATACTATCCACACTAAATATCGTGGAGGCACATAAAGGTCACTCAAATGAGTGGCTTTTTTTATTGGTGACTAATCAATAACTTTTCTACCTGTGTTTTCAGTGCTCGATTTGCATACGTCAACACTAGGTCTTCGCCAGCTGTGGCAACGGTCAAATCACTAAGTATTCAATATTCTTTTCCCACTTTACTACTTTAATTTTGTCTTTTGCCAACAAGCGCTTTAAGTTGTAATAATCGTTAGTGACTGCTTTTAATAAATTATCAAGGATTGGCAAATTTATTTTGCTCATTTTTAATGTTTCAATCGCTTTATAATCACGCTGTAATGATTGTACAGCCATATCATAAACGACAAATTTATGAAGAAGTTTTCTTTGCTCCGCATTTATCATACGACCTCGCGCTCCTTGTGGAAGACTGGAACAACTGCCAACACACTTTCAATCATAAATGTACGTTTTACCTGTTTACTGAAACAGTAAGCTTGAAATGAATCACCAACAATCTTAATGATTTTTATACGTCTTTTTGACACATTACCGTCTTTAGCAATGTACATCATATTTAAAAATTGGTTACGTTGCATTGTTTAATTAGTTGTTCTTTCATCATCCCACACTCCGCTAAACAAACCAATTCTTAGCTACAGCACCTGCAAACGCTGCTGCTTTTTTTATGTTACAATTTACATAAATAACATAACGAGGTGATTTAACGGATATGTTTTTGGACATATTTCCAGGTATATACTTTATCGGAAGACTGCTTTGTTTTATTCCGCCTATATTATTACTACCTGTTATAATGGTGGTTTGTGTAGCGATTTATAAAACCTTACTCGGAAAAATATTACCTATTAAGATTTATAATTTATTACTTGTTCCTATTGCCCTACTTGGATTCTTTATTTGGGCTATTCCGATGGACATGGGATTTTTTGAATTTTTTAGAGCGATATTATAATCGCTCTATTTTCGTTTAATTCTCATATTTCATTAAGGTTCTTTGTTTTTGCGACACTCTCCAATAAAAAAATAGAATAGGTTAACTAAAAACTTAATCTATGTTAACCTATAACCATAAACTATAAATCATACCATTATTTGGAGGTGTTTTTTTGTCTGTAAAGAATAAAACATTACTTAGCTCGGTTTTTGATTTGGCATTATTTACTTTAGGAGGATATAGAATTTTTACTAACAACTTAGAAGCTATGTCAATTCTAGTAGCATATATTTTCTTTATTTGCGGATTAATAGGTTTTGTTTTTAATGTAGTAAAGTTGTCAAGAATTCCTCGAACTTAGCATTGCTTTGTTGCAATGCTTTTTTATATGATTGCACAATATCTTTCTAATTTACGTTGCTGGCTCACACTCTCTCTTGGCTATACATTTATTGTATTCCCCTGTCATTTACTGTCCAGATTCCTTCTGAACGATCGTTGTGAATTTCTATTACTTGAATTTCTACTCCTATTTGGTCTGTATACCAATAGCTTTGCTCAGTCGCTTTTCGGATTCTTACCCACATGCAGTTAGCCACTTTTTATTTTTACTGAACATTTTCTTTCAAATTTCCACATTGCCCCCTATGCAAACGACTAATCTGCTCAAGCTCCTCCTCACTGTTCCGTAGTTGCCTATAAGTCTTGTATTTCCTGCATTTCTTGGTTGGATCATTAACTTTCCATTTCGGACATCCACGACATTCGAGAAAAGCTATGTGGTCCTGTTGATTGATTAGCCTTGCTCTTCGCTGCACCTTTCCAACCTCTCTCCGTATCATCAGCACCAATCGTTCTAATTCTCATGATGACCCAGCCTTGGTGAATTTCTTTATATTTAGATCATCACCTAATACCTTTGCAACAGTTACTCTCCGCGCGAAAGTAAAATAGACGTTATTAATTTGGCGGTATTTTTGATTTAATGATTTTAGTGAAGTAAAAAAATGACTTGATTAATAGAGGTGATTCATAAAAAAGAATTTATATTATTTTTAACTATATGCCATATAAACTCATATAAAATCTTTTAATTGGGGTACCATTATTAAACATAAAAATATAAAAGCATCGAGCAGGTGCGATATCAAAAAATAGCTAATCTTAAAACCACTCATTTTTATTTTTAAATGAGTGGTTTTAACAGGTTATCCATTTTATAAAACTGCATTTATACTTATTGAAACTGCTCGACACTCACTTTTCAGAGCAAAAGAACAGTCACGCTCAAATGAACATGACTGAATGTTTTTCCGTATTTCAGACTAGGTAATGTACTTAATTAGATATTACTGCCCGTTTGTCACTGTTGGGATACCACGTTGAAGAAGTCCGGCTAAACCAGATAATGTACGATGTCCAGCCGCTTCACCTCGTCGACCATAAGCAACGATTGAAGAAGTTGTCCCCATTTCAACTGTACTTCTCCATAAACCTTCGCCAGATTCTCGTACCGCTTTATCGACTTTGTTAATAAAATCTGAATCTCCGTTATTAGCGAATGTATATAAATATCCTGTTGAATACGGATGATCATTAATTAGCCCTGTAAGGTTTAAAACCTCGTCACTAGTTGGCGTTTGAGTCCCAAAGAATGTTTTTGCAGCCGTGAAAGTAGACCCAGATAAAGTAGCTGGTGAGCCATTAGTTAATGGGATCATAGCCATCAAAGCATTTGATTGGTTAGCAAGTACATAATTCTTGTAATAATTGCTTAGTTTTTTAGCTGAAGTAACTAGAGTCGATTCTGTAAGTGCATAAATATTATTTGTTGGAACAATACCATGACCTAACCAAACAAGAGATGCACCTACATATGAATCATATCCTGATGAAACATACGGTGCTCGCAATTGTGCCCAAGTAGTACCTTTAGCACCACCACCAATTGCAATCGAAACAGAATCCGAATCAACAGTGTTACCAAAAGCGTGAATCAAGTTAACTCCAGCGTTAAAAATATTTGTATAAAGAGGATCATTTTCAACTTCAGTTTGAGAATGGCCAAGAACAACGTCATGGTAGTAAGCTAAAGAACCTAACATCGCATACGTAGTATTAACAACACCGTTAGCCACTTTAAAAGTTGATCCATCAGCTGTTTTGAATGAACGAACAGTTGGATTTGTTGTACCAAATGATCCCGGATCAGTCATAAGAGTTTTACCGTGACCCGAATTTTGGCAGTGATATAGTATTTTTTGATAGTGTCGAGTAAGTGCTGTATTCAAGTACGCTTGTGAATCTCCTGAACCATTTACACCTAAATTATTATACGCATGAGTTGATTTACGAAGCATAGATAATGCTACTAACATAATTGGATAACCTGGATCAATTTCAACAACCCCAGCTTCCCAAGCTGTACTACCACTCGGAATTTCAATTGTGGCCTCCGCTTTAGTATGAATAGGTGTTGTATAGAAGATATTTAAGTTATGAACGATTGCACTCATCACTCGGTAAGAATCTGAATGATTTGGACCAATTTTGTCGAAAAGCGTTGTCAAGAATTGAATTTGCCATCCCATGCGTTGTAAACCAACTCCCGGAACTGCTCGCCCTGCGAAAACTCGCCCCTGTGCAATTTGGGCTTCATCAGCTCCTCTATAAGAAGAACCTTCTGGAAATTGTTCGTTAAAGAATTTTAATGCTTCGTTTACTGTATTTAATACTGCCATTTTTTTCACCCCAAGAATTATTATGTTTAATAGATACTAGTTACATATCACTTTTAGACTCTTATACTAATTAAGTCACATAAATATGAGCCGGCCAAGTTTGTCACGCTCCAAACTAGTCTACCAAGCGCAGGTCGGTCGTCAGTCTGTCTCTCCCTCCCTAATATAAAGGATATGACAAATACCAAGTTAGGGAAATATTTACATCACCTCCTACCTCCAATTATCTCTCATTTGTTTACTTAATGCACGAAGTAAACGAATGTAACATATGCACCATTGTACTTTTACAACAATTATTCAAGAATTTTTTAAAATTTCCCCTTGAACCTCAAGTTACTTTAGGTTATATGATAAAGCTATACTTTTGATAGGAGGAATTTTGATGAATAAGGATAGCAAGTTTTCTATTGGTGAATTTTCAGAAAAGACAGGAATGCCAATACCTACTTTGCATTACTATGTTGAAATTGGTTTATTACAACCCGAAAAGAATCCTTCTTCTGGGCATCGCACTTACTATTTTCAAGATATTATTACTTTACAAAAAATTATAAGCCTAAAATTTCTAGGGTATCGTCTAGATAAAATAGCAATTTTGTTAAATGAGTCGAGTTTTAACGTTGATTTGAATGAAAGTTTATCACTTCATTTAAATGCTTTAGTAAGTGAAAAGGAAAAAATTGAACAATCAATACAAGCAATTAAAAGAGTAATAAAGTTACTCGAAGAAGAAGGAGAAGTAGATAGTACGATATTATTTAGCCTTATCTACAATATGAAAGTAGAACATAAACATGAAGAATGGATGGAACGTCATCGTTTAACAGACATCGCAGAAGAGCTTTCAATCAAATCAGGGGAAGATAAAATTATCTTGGATAAAACATTTATTCAATTTTCTAAAGAAATGAAACAATTATATGGTAAACCTATAGATAACTCCAAAGTACAAGAGATGGTCAAAAACTATTTAGATTCCATTTTTTCATTTCTTGGTGACGATTTAATATAGCTGATACTAATTTGGAAGAACTGGATATTCAAGAACTTGAAAAGATGACAACTTCTCCTTTCAATGAGGATGAACAGAAATGGTTTACTCAAGCAATAGAGTTTTATATGAAGCACGGAGAAATGGAATAAAAATCACAGGTACATCTGAGATCATTTCATCCTCCCCTCCTAAAATATTTTGCTGAAATACTTTTATGATTCGCTTCCCCTTGTGTCGAATATTCAAATTTTCAACTTCGGACTTATGTACAAAACCCACAAATACTAGAAATATTCTATCGGCGAGTTGACATTTAAAACGCAAAATATTAAGGTGTAAAAATCCAACAAGGATGTTTTTATACAATTACGGAAATATTTCTTGCCTTTTTACCGATTCTTTTTCTAATAATTTTCTATGTTGTCCCCTTAGTATTTGGAGTTTGGTTCGCATACATAATGAACAAACTCAAATTCTAAAAAGTATAGCTGAAAAGCTAGATAAATAATGTACTAATGGTGGTCTTCTATAGAAAACTCTATCCTCTCGAATACTGCAAAACTACCACTCACTTGATAATTCAATAGTTTGGTTACCTAGTTATGTAATCTAGTACCGAGCGTCTGATTTATTCTTCTCCTGTTTGGTTATTCCTACAGGAGAATTTGTGCGGTATGTTATTCATGCACTTGATTTTCTACTTCACATTCAGGTGCATCAACGAAAACTCAGTTTTTCGTGTGATGTCTTTCATTTCACGTTTTGGCACTGTGCCCTCGTCACATTTCCACACTATCGTAGGTCTTCCACACGTTTCGTACACCTTTGAAATAAGCTACCCTATAATCACCTACAAAATCACCTTCATCTACGGCCATGCAAAGCTTGTGTTTTAATTTAGGATCTAACCCTAATTCCTACTCAAACTTGTCTTTCTCGTATACTGCATGAGCATTAATCGACAGGATATGACCACTACGTCTCGCAAGATCAATCATCCCTTTGCAACCAATGTTGAATTGAACTACTGTCATCTGCTTTTTGTTATTTTTGAAGGGTAATAAGTAACAGTGACCCATTAAACCAAGTTCTAATCCGAGCTGTGTTGCTTGCATGACTTCACCTAGTAAATGCCATTTGTTAAGTAGTCATCAATAGTTTTAGGCTTTGTTTGTTGTCCTTCTTTTAATCGTTTGCTATCCAGCCGAATAGTGGGGATTGTTTTTCAAGTGACCTCGGCGGTCTGAGCACTTCTGCAACCTCACAGAATTATTTTGAGTTGATTTTCATACTCTTTTCGTGGCTTTTCCTCAACTTTTATCGATTCAATTACATTTTACTGTTTGACCCCGCTTATTTCTTACTTTGTCTAGGATCGTTTCCACATTCATCTTTTACTGAATATTATAAGAACATAACTAATAAGTTGAGGTGAATTATGGATTTCAATCATTTACGTTATCTTGCGATAGGCGATTCTCTTACTGTAAGTATCGGCGTCCCGTTTTTAGACCCTGGATATGTTGAATATTATAGATATCTAAGCCAGCAAATTTTAAAAAAGCGTATTTCTTATCAAAAACATGCAAGGTCAGGAGCAACGACAGAGAATGTTTTAGCTATGCTTAATGCGCCGATTGTGATGGAAGCTGTAAAGTGTGCAAATATCATCACGATAACAGCTGGGGGGAATGATTTAATAAACGCTGCTAAAGAATTTCTAATAAATAACAACGAAGAAAGTATATCTTATGCTATTAAGCAATCAGGGAAAAACATCTCAAAAATATTAGAAAAAATTCATCATCTAGACAAACAAGAAAAATATATTTTACGGTTACAGAATTTATACAATCCATTTAGCGATATTCCTATAGCAGACGAGGGCATTCGAGCGTTTAATTCATTAATTAACCGTTTTGGTCGGGAATTGAATGTTAAAGTAGCTGATATCTATAGTGTATTTAAGGGGAATGAAAAAGCTTTACTATCATCAGGAGGAATTCATCCTAATAGTAGGGGATACTATCAAATGGCATTAGCTCTAAGTAGGCTCGGATATTCCCCGTTATAAAGCTAAGGGCTGTCAGGACAATCTAATCCTTTTTATTTTATGAGCTATTACTTATTATTTTTCTAGCAAGAGGCTGACAATCATTGTCAGCCTTTGAACCATATCAGAAATGGAAATGATGGAATTATAAATTTCTCAAATCACAACGCATTTACCTTATTCACATTTCCAAATTCCTTATTCTTTTTCTGTCGTGTTTTTTTGACAAAAGATAAAATAATCGTTAGGGTTCCAAATGTGTAGATGATCAGCCCGGTATCCACGAAGCCATAAAATACCGTTAATTCGTCTAAGATAAAAACCTTTCGGAAAATTATCGTCTTCAGTTAGTTTTTCGGATGCTATTGTTATGGAGCCAGATGGAGCTTGTTGTTGCTGTAAAGAATCCCCTGAACAACCTTCAGTTTGATCCAGATACTCCATCCTTAGATAAGGTCCTAGCTCAAGCGGACACAATTTCAAACCAAGTTCCTCAGCTCTTTTAAAGATTCGATCCGTATTAGCTCCATCAGGAAAGCCAAGGTCTCCAACAGTTAGTTCAACAGTCTGAAGGCTGTACTTCTTATCAGAAGTTGTAAATTTATCAGCAGTAAATAACTTCTCTCCATACTCATTCATCAAGATAGAGTACTGTTGCAATTTCTGAATAAGCTGTGATTTAGTAAGGCCGCCAACTTCCACCGTTCTAGTGATAAATGGGCAATGTGGGTATATTTCGTTATTTTCAATACGCAATTGTAGTCACTCCTATCAAATTTAGTAACAGTTTGAAAATACAATATAGAAGATTATATTTAATTATTCTACAATTACCAATAAATCTCCTTGTTTAACTAACCTGTGCTGTTAGTTGGTGGTATAAAAAAGCAATAAAAAGAAGCAACCTTCCGATTACTTCAACATCTATCCCAAAATACTATTCCTTACTCTAAAAATTAGATAGTTTCATGTACTTGAAAATTGCTCGCATGCTATTACCATCTAGCAGTCACAACATCGCAACCCCAATCACGTAAGTAATGCGTTTTTTGCACTTCTACAATCTTTTGCTTGTATTCCTTAATGCGATAATTCATTGCATAAACACGGCTTTGTACTTCTGCAATCATTGCTCTTGTAGAATGTGTCGATACGAGCAGTATCACTCAATTCCAAAAGCTAAACATAAAGCAAAATTAAAAGCTATGGAAGAGGAAATAGACGAATATGTCTATTTCTTTTTTTCTATGTCGCAGATTATTTCGTATTACTCGTATTGTCCTGTGAAAACCACTTTTATCACTTGTAAAAAAAGCTTTTATTTTTCATTCATTTACTTTAATATCGATAAGGGCACCCCCAAAAAAGAGATAGAGGTGCTTTAAATGTACGGTATTATTAATTATGAAATGTTTTTATTAACAGGGATTTTATTGAATTTAATCCCTGGTGCGGACACCATGTATATTGTCGGTAGAAGTATTTCGCAAGGTAGAAAAGCTGGTATTTACTCTGTGTTTGGTATTATTACTGGCTCCTTCATTCATACGTTATTCGTTTCTTTTGGCTTATCGCTCATACTTACTAAATCTATTGTGTTATTTAATACTATTAAAATCATTGGTGTTATTTATCTCGTTTATCTAGGGATTAGAATGATACTGGATAAGTCAAACTTAGGATTCGAGGCGTCCTCAAATCATTTAAACATAAGAAAAATTTATATTCAGGGACTCTTAACAAGTCTAACGAATCCAAAAGTTTCTTTATTTTTTATTGCGTTTCTCCCACAGTTTATCGATGTGAAGGCGTCAGGTCCTATTCCTTTTTTAATTTTAGGACTTACTTTTACAGCAACTGGACTACTATGGTGTTTATTTGTTGCTTATTTCTCTTCGTATATTACTAAAAAACTAAGAGGAAACCAAAAGGTAGGAATGATCCTCAATAAGATAACCGGAATAATATTTATTGGAATGGGGATAAAATTGCTTCAAACGAAAGCCCCGCAATAAATTTGTATAACAATGCCCCCAACAGTCCTTTAATTTCAAGGGACTGTTTTTTATTTATCCACTTCTTTTGCACATTTCTCTCATATTGTTCATTAGTATCATGTAGCATGTGAGGATGCCACTGCTTTTTTATTTTCATATCTATGTCACAGGCTATTCACTATACAAACATAGCTATCACATCATAATAATAGTAAGGTAAAGCTAATTTAGCCTTACACCTCCGAAGGTTTTACTGAGGGTCACTCCTATCCCAAGTGACCCTTTTTTATTTTCTTATCTCACAAAAAAATATTTTTTCAATGCCTATAGCTGCATGGTTTAACACCCCACTCCTTCTCTATAGCTTACATATTATAGAATGTAGAAAGGAGGGATATATATGGGATACTACGGAAACGTTGGTGGTATAAATAATGGATGCTACTATGGTGGCGGATATGGTAATGGTTCTTCATTCGCCTTAATTGTTGTTCTATTTATACTTCTAATTATTATCGGCGCTACTTTTTTGAATAGAGAGTATTAAAATTTCCGATTTAAGGGTCCCCTCCCCAGCCTGGTGACCCTTTTATCCAAATAGATTATTTTACATTTACTGTAATCAATGCTAATGAAAAATCACACATTATTTCTGTGGAGGCTACACTAAAAATATTTCTGATTGAATTACACAACGCAATTTGGATTTTTGTAGTTATTTTTATTTAAATGTTGAAAACTGGTCTCAAAAAAACAACTCATCTAGTTAAAAACATTAATAACAATTTAAAACTGCTAATTTGGAAGTTTTGGAATATCAATTCACATTCATTTACTAAAAGAGATGTATTTATATTTCTAGTGACTTCGCATTGTATTTTTTAAAGTTCGATTTATAGAAAATAATTGACAGCCGTATTATTTATCTATTTTTTCCTCTTACATAATCTTGTGGCATATCTTACAAACACTCATTTTAAAGACATATACTCCTGGCCTTTATACCACACTTTTTCTTGTTACCCGCTCATACTGCTCATTTTCTTATATCCACTTTCTCATCTTCGCAAATTTAGGAAGTAAAGTCTTTGTTATACTTTCTTTTACTTTTTTCAAATTTCTCGTTTCAACGTTTAAACCTGTAATAGAACAACTGGAAATCATTTAATCACAGCCACTAAAAACCAAAACCTTTTGGTATGAATTGACTATAAATGCTCAATACAGTTTATTTTAGCGAATCATAAGTTATTCAGTGCCCTTACTTAAACCTTCCACAGTCTTTTTACATCGACCAATTCTTGCCCATCGAATTCCATTCTGTATATGTCTGGCTTTGTTGTATGTAGTAAAAAGTTCAGATCATATTTACTATCATAGAACCCCATCATTAAAGTCATAACAGCCCCATGCGTGCCGATTACTACTTTCTGTCCTTGATATGTATTTATTAATTCTTTTAAAACTTTAATAGCACGTTGTTGGCAGGCAGCATTTGACTCTCCTCCCTCTAAAGCATAGATTGGGTCAGAAAACGACTTTTCTAATAAAGGGAATAATTCCTTGTCTGAGATCCGCTTATCCCCAGCACTAAAAATTTGCTCTTTAAGATCTTCAAACACAATTACCTCTTTTTCTATTTGTTCAGCTACTTTCTGAACAGTTAAAATTGAACGACTATACGGACTTGAGATAACAGTATCAATGCCCTCTTTTTGTAG
The DNA here is from genome assembly GCF_044762845.1 of Lysinibacillus sp. NPDC096382. Taxonomy (NCBI): domain Bacteria; kingdom Bacillati; phylum Bacillota; class Bacilli; order Caryophanales; family Bacillaceae; genus Lysinibacillus; species Lysinibacillus sp. NPDC096382. Next base: position 121,815 of record NZ_JBIWFC010000013.1, on the reverse strand, counting down.
AATATCAGTTATTCTTTGAGCGTCTAATCTACCTTTTTCAGTTAATTCTCTCGTTCTCTCATTTCCGTCTTTTGGTGAATCACCGTGTCGTACCATATATATAAATGTTTTCATAATGCCCCCTGTATTGCTTCTTATTTTGACCTAAACCACTTAGGCGACGATGCTAAAATCCATAAAACTTCTACTGTTCAACTTCTGATATCGGTAAGACTGTTGAATATTTAATTTCTCGTAAAGATAAGTTCGTTTGAATGCGGGATATGCCCAGTCTATTTAATTTTCTTATAAAGCGATCTAATTCTTTTCGATCCTTAATAACAACCTTTAAAAGATAATCATACTCTCCAGTTAAACAATGGCATTCTAATATTTCTGTCATTGTTTTTAAGGCATTTTCCAAAGCTTCTAATTCCTTAGCTTGATGAATATTTGTACTCATGAATATGTAGCACAGTAAATCGAATCCCAGTTTCTCTTGATTTAAAATGGCAACTTGTTTGTCAATAAATCCTTCACTTTCTAAACGTTTTATTCTCGTATGGGTTGCCGGTGGGGACAAATTCACCCGTCTCGCTATCTCTGCATTACTTATCTGAACCTCTCTCTGTAAAATATCCAGTATTTGAGTATCAACACTATCTAATGATTTTCTTTCAACATCTTTCATGCATTTTTCTCCCTTTTTTATATTCGAAATTTCAGCTACATTCGGCGGCTTTTATTAATTTTATTCCGAAAAATCCAGTTATTCTTATTGTTATTTCGTTTTTCATTCATCACACAAAATATTATACAGTTAAAAAGATAAAAATGTTATTATTCTTTTATCTAAAAACTCAATTTTACATAAGGAAATCAAAGGAGAGATCGTGATTTGAAGAATGTCTATGTTTTATTAATGCTTTTAACTAGTTTACTTTGGGGAGGCAATTTTGTAGTTGCCAAATCTCTTGTTGATCATGCCTCTCCGTTAACATTGACGAGCTTAAGATGGCTCATTGCCGTCGCTGTGCTTCTTCCATTGGTGAGGTGGAAAGAAAAAAGATTACTTCCCTCTCGGGATGCCCTCCTCCCTTTATTGTTAATGGGCGTTACAGGTGTGGTATTGTTCAATATCTTTCAATTTTTAGCATTGGAAAGAACTACGTCGACGAATGTTGGCTTCATTTCTACATTAAATACAATTTCAATTGCGATTTTTTCAACTGTTTTTCTAAAGGAAAAGATTAATTTACTTCAAGCAATTGCAATGCTACTGTCACTGTTCGGTGTTCTCCTCGTCCTCGCAAAGGGGAATTTAAACCTATTATTGTCATTTCATTTTAATTTGGGTGATTTATGGATGCTTGCAGCTGTATGTGTATGGGGAATTTATTCTGTTTGTAATAAATGGGCAATGAAAACTACCTCGCCACTAATGGCAACATTGTATTCAGGGATATTTGGACTTCTTATCCTATTGCCGTTTAACCTTAGGGATTTTACCATTTCTAATGTTAATCATTCTTTTATACTATCACTTTTATATACAGGGTTTATCTCCACTGTCGTTTGTATGGTACTTTGGGGCATTGGTATTCAAAAATTAGGGGCTACCACATCCGGTGTTTTCCTTAATTTCAATCCAATTTTCACAGCACTTCTAGCGTTTTTATTTTTAGGAGAGAGCATCTCTTGGACGCAAGGAATTGGGGGATTGATTGTTATTATTGGATGTTTTTTATTTTCGCATTTTAAATCAAAAACGAATCAATTAAAGAAATTCTTCTTCAAATCTAGGTCAATAAAACCCATTAACTAATCTTAGAGTAAAAGCTCTATAAACACAGAGTAAAATGCTTCACTTAAGGTAGGCTGATTTCTCATAAGGGTCGCGGCATAAGTAATTACAAAGTTAAGTATAAAAAGTTCCCGAACCTTGTTTTGGGAGCTTTTTTGTATCGAACAACCTTTATCGAGTAAAAACGTCTATGTAAGAAATAGAGATAAAATTGAGGTGACATTATGCGATTTATTTTTAATAAGATAACACTTTTCAGCATAATTTTTTTATCATTTTGTTTAATAGTAATGGGATCTTTATTACAAATGATCCTTATCCCTTTACAAGATATTAATTCTATAAATAGTCAAGAGCTATTGGAATTTCAAAAAGAATATGCAATAAACTATCCCTTAGGAAATGGGCTACTCAATCTAGGTCTATTTCTGATGATTTTAGTAATAATTCTATTCATTATAAAGTTAAAAATCTTAAAATATAATAATCAAAATTCAGATTTTTAACGATCCAACCTCATTGAAAAAAATCCCCAAATAAATGTAAATACAGTTTTTTATGTAAAGGCGTAGAACGCAGTTAATTACAAGGCTTTTTGGGATTTTGCAGAAAAACGTTGCTGGTGCACTGTCTAAATAAAACCATATATAGAGAGTGACGAGACCCTTATTGAAACAACCTCCTTCTATAAACATTGATGTATCAACGGTTTCCACCATTTCATGGTGAAGAAAATCGTTCTTAGTCCGACCTCCTTTATTTCAGCGGAGGTTTGGACACCAGCTAAAAGAAATTAAAGTGAATTATATTTTTTCACTTCTAAAGGAATCGATATTATATATAAATCAATAGCATATGTAGTAATCGTAATCCCTTTACCTTCTTCAGTAAATTTTGCTTGAAGAAACCGCTCCGAAACTTTTCTTTTCCCCCATTTTTTAGGGAGCCATTCAAATCCTAAAAACATACTATTTATCACCTTAAAAGTATTTTATTTTATAAAGCCTAAACGATAATTTAAACTGCATCCCAATTGTTAGACCTGCTAACAAATCAGAATGTAGTTCGCGCTAAATGATGCTCTTTTTCTTTTGGCATTAATTTCATTGTAAAATAAGAGTTAACGATTTTCAAAAAAGAATTCTAACACTAAGCTCGTCGTGTGTTCACTGTCTTGTCAATATTATGCTTCAACTTATGTGGCAAATAGAATTCCTTTCCCCTCTACCTTCGTACATGGTTTATACTCTAAATAAGGTGTATTAAGTACGAATGCCGGGTATTGAACGTTAACGGCTGAAAATAAAATATTCGAGGTGGAATGCCGATGGAACATTGTTGTAGTGGCCTTAAAAATGAAAACACTATTAGTTGTCCCTCTTGTAAAAATAAAGCTAAAATTGTACAACTATTAACTATTAAATCAATGATGAAACCATCTGTATTAGGATCTATAAACGCTATGGATAATCACTATTTTTGTGCTACTAAAGATTGTCATGTCGTTTATTTTGATACGAGCAATAAAGAGTATCTTCTATCTGATATAAAGATAGATGTACATCAAAAGGATGATTCATTAAGTACACCTGTTTGTTATTGTTTTGATTGGACTAAAGAAAAAATTAAACAACATGTTGAAAATGAACTCGCTCCTAATCCGTTAGAACATATTCGAGCAAATATAAAAGAAAACCGTTGTGGCTGTGAGGTAAACAATCCTCAAGGTAGTTGTTGTTTAGGGAATGTTACGAAATATATTAAAGGTCTAGCCTAATGAAAAATATAGCCCATCATCATAACGTATAGTTGATATCCGTTCCAACTAGGCCCATTGTAGCTGACGCTTCGCTCTCACACAGAGCAAAGCTTCCTGGAGTCGTCCAGTCGGAACGGAAATCAACTTATATACAAGACATCCTTTTTAACAAAGAATGATTTCATTTTCTTCTAACCTTCAATCGTTCCAAAAATACTATTCTTCGTAAAAACCATTTTTATTAAAATCATACCATTTTTGTATCTTCTCTTCTGAATATACTTTTAGATGATTCATAATCTCTTTTGCAAATTTCAACGTAGCAGTCCCATTTGCTGTTATGAGGTCACCGGAGTTAACACATTGCTTTTCTATATAAAATTCACTTCCACAATAATTGGGACAACTATTGACAATAAAATCATGAGAGTTGCCTGTATGTTCTACTTTATTTAAATAACCATTGTACGCTAAAAATGTAGTTGCATCACATATAGCTGAAATTAACACACTATTAAGTTGACAGTAATCAACTATTTTTTTCACATCAGCTAATTCGTAGCTTTTCTCTTTCCATATAGTTCCTCCACACAATAAAAGTTATTTTTACTTTTTAAATAATCCTCGATGGAATAATCCGGAACAGTTTTTAGACCGCCCATTGAGCTTACTGTTTCCTTTGTTAAGGCTATCGTTACAATTCTAAAATTCTTCCCTGAATTATTTAATTCGGGACAAATATAACTTAATTCCCAATCTGCATAACCATCGGATATCATTACTGCTATTTCTGTTGTCATTATGAATGACCCTCCTTTTCGAAAAGAATAACAAAAGAAAGTTGACATAAACCTGTCAACTTTCATAAAAATTACTTATTTTTTTTATGGTGTTTTTAATTTCATCTACTAGAAAAGGAGGTTCAAGCACTTTCACTTTGTCTTTTAAATGAATGACGAAATCAATGGCCCACGATACATCGGAAGTTTTAAATGTAATCGTTGCGCTGTTTGAATGAAATTGAAATTTTTGTACCCCTATCTTATCCATTAAAAAAGCTTCATCTTCCTTTTCGTATTGCAGTCCAACGTCAAACAAAGTATCATTTTCCTTAAAATAGTTATTTTCAAAAAAGAGGCTTGAATCTGAAATTTCGTGTTCTTTGGCAATGAACTGTTCAGTCAAAATATGATAAGACAAAATACGGTTAAGTTTAAACAAACGAAACTGATTCCTCTCCAAACAAAAAGCATATAGATACCACGATGAGTATTTGAATAGTAGTATATATGGTTCTACTGTTCTTTTGCTATAACCAAACTTTGATTGATATTCAATTGCCATTAATAACTGTCCTCTAATTACTTTTCTAAAGTGTATTACATAATCTTGAAAGCTGTTATCCGTGAACCATGATGATAAGTCGATGACAATATCGGCATTTTTAAGTATCGTTTGCTCATCTTTTTCCACAATTTTAGTAATTAGATGATTTATATTATTTTCTGTATGTATACTATTTAGTGCATCCAAACCAATTAGTATACTTTGTAAATCATCAATAGAGAAAAACTTTTTATCAAGTTTTTAGTTGGCTAAAATTCCTAATCCCCCACCTTGACCTGGATAACTCACTATAGGAATTCCCGCTAAATTCAGTGATTCAATATCGCGATAAATAGTTCGTTTCGACACTCCAAGCTTTTCAGCCAATTTCTTGAGCTGTCATTTATTTCTTCTTCCTTTTTCAATGATTCTATTTTTTACTTATTCGTTATCTTTACCCTTTTGTTCAGTCTGAGCAATTTTCCAATAAGTGTTTGATCCATTACATTTTAAAGTTGCATTTTTCGGTACCTGTTTCATTATAAGAAGAAGATTTAGTAAATCAACTGACGATCCCATCGAGTTTAGTATAATCAGGAACTTTAATGTCGTTGTTAAAAGTCCAAATGCACTGAAAATTAGAGGGAAAATTATTGAAAGTATCATAAAAGGTGCAATCGTAATGAATATATATCTTGATTTTGAAATTTCTTCTTCCGTAATGACAAAACCCCCGAACAGAGTTAGCCCTACAGAAGTTTTTTCTGATTTCATAAAATTAGGAATGAATATCAAATGAAGTAGTTCGTGAATGATTAATAGTAAGACGATTCCCAAAATAACGCTTAAGTTAATGGTTATTGATAATCCAGCAGAAGCAAATCCAAAATCTCTCAATGAAATACTAGAAAAAATATTTATTACCCCAATAGAGATCATTGAAGCGACAAGCATTAAAGGGATAGATAACAAAATAGCACTTATTAATTTTTTTGGTTCTTTCATCGGAATCCAGCCATCTTTAATGAAGTCTACATGTAATTTTGGGTTACTTTTTGGCAATTTGTTTAATAGTTTCATTTAACCCCTCCTTTTATAATTTCACTTAATTGGAATATGCCTTCTTTCATTTCATCGAGTGAGGCATACCCATAGGAGATTCGTATAAACTGTCCCGATTTTTCAGCATAAATACTACCGGGATTTAGAAGAATATTGTTGGATAATGCTTTTTCAAATAGCCTTTTCACTTTAAATTCAGGCTTTATTTTCACCCATATGAACAATCCACCTTTTGGGATGTCCCACGTAGCGTAATGGCTCAAATATTTATTCAGTGCATCTAAAGCAATTTTTCTACGAATGCTAAGTTGTTCTCTTACGTTATTAAGATGATCATCATAGAAATTACTAGCTAGCCACTCTGCTGCAACGAGTTGTGAAAGTGTACTTGATCCATAATCGGATTGCATTTTTAAATCTGCTAATCGATTTATGACTGACTCCGAGCCAACGATCCAACCAATTCGTAATCCTGGACTAAGGGTTTTCGATAAACTTCCAACATATAATACATTTCCGTATAGATCCATTGCTTTCAATGGTTTAGGTGGTGGATTGTCAATCCATAAATCACGGTACACATCATCTTCTATAACTGGCAGCTGCTCTCTTTCACAGTATGCAATTAATTTCGCACGTCTTTCTTCTTGCATTAAAGCGCCTGTTGGATTATGGAAGGTCGGAATCGAATATAAAATATTTTTTCCTTTTTCCTTTGTCGGATAAATTGAATCGATAATAATCCCCTCGTTGTCCATTGCTAATCCTTGCAACTCCATCCCTGCTGACTCAAAAACAGTCAACGAGTATAGATAGGACGGCATTTCTAACAACACCGTCGAAGCTCTTTTTAGGAGCCCAATCGAGATTAGATGTAAAGCTTGTAGCGCTCCAGAAACTACAAGAATGGACGCCGGAGACGCTTCGACCCCTCTTACCTTTAAATAGTCACTAATGGCTTGCCGTAATTTCATATTTCCTTTCGGCTCTTCATAGCCAAACGAAGTTAATTGATTCGAAACCTTTTGAACGATGGTTTTCATCTCTTCTAACGGGAACATCTCTGGTGATAATTCCCCTTTACTCAATTGAATAAGATTCGTATTTGATTCCGCTTCGTTAATCTCCTGCACCATCGAAACGCTAGGTTTATGAATGCCTAATCTGACATTTTCATTCCAGTTAGTCGAGGTTTTTGCCCCCATCAAAGTCCAAGTATTATTGGTGACGACCGTTTCCTTCCCTGCTTTTCCTTCTAATAGCCCATCTGCCATTAGTTCCTCTAATGCCGTTATGACTGTACTACGATTAACCTCAAACTGTTTTGCTAAATTACGCTGACTTGGTATGGGACTTCCGATCGCCCACTCCCCTTTAGCAATTTTTCCTTTTATAAAATCTATAATCAATTGATATTTTGGTTTTTTCATATATACGCTCTTTTCTGAACTGGTTGGTTTTTTTCATTTTAACCTGTTGGAGAAATTTTACCAAAATCCTATTAATATTGAAAACATAAAATTAAATGGTTGGATAACGAGGTGTATTCATGTTAAAAACATTAGATCTTAAAATTATTTCTGCTCATTTCATAACAATCATAATATGGGCATCGGCTTTTCCAGGAATACGGGTGGCATTAATGGCCTATTCACCTGAACATTTATCACTTTTACGATTATTAATCGGATCATTCGTTTTAATAATTATAGCAGTTATTAGAAAAATTCCTTTACCTAAGTTAAAAGACATCCCCATTATTTTATTACTTGGCTTTTTAGGTTTCACCGTGTATCAAGTAGCACTAAATTATGGAGAGCAAACGATTAGTGCTGGCGTTGCAAGTTTACTTGTTTCAACAACCCCAATATTAACGGCTTTATTAGCTGTATTCTTTTATCGTGAAAAGCTTGGTTTATGGGGATGGGTTGGTTCACTTGTTGGTTTTTGTGGTGTAGCATTTATTTCTGTAGGAGGTTCAACTGAAAGTTTTACTTTTAATACTGGCATTGTCATAATTTTAGTAGCATCCCTTTCAGAAAGTATTTACTTTGTTTTTCAACATCGTTATCTAGAAAAATACGGCGCTATTCCCTTTACGATGTACGCCATTTGGTCAGGTACTATTTTTATGCTACTATTCTCACCCGGCCTAAGTGAAGCAATAATGGATGCCCCGTTAAATGCAACATTAGTCATTTTGTATCTTGGAATCTTTCCAACAATCATTCCATATTTTACGCTTGCTTATGTTACTTCGCGAACAGGGGCAGCTGAAGCAACAAGTACGCTTTATTTAACCACTGTTTTTGCATTTCTTATCGCATGGATTTGGCTTGGTGAAGTTCCGCATTTTTCTGCCATAACTGGTGGCTTGATTACTTTAATAGGTGTATTTATTGCCAACATAAAGAAAGAAGATATTCGTAAAGAAAATAACAATGCTCACAGTATAAACTAACTGGCTCGATTGCCAAAAGCTCCAATGATCATTACAGACTGTTGACAATGGGTATTAGTGTAGTTAACGCTCTATACCTATTGTCTGTTTTTTAATATTATTAAATAATCTCACAGACAACATAAAAGCCTTCCACATTTGTGAAAGGCTTTTAGCGATTTCTAACTCTCACTTGTAATAAAAATCCATCGCGTTTTGATACAAAATTTTCTCAGCTGCCCTTGCCTCAAACAATTCTTGAATTAGTTCAATATCGGCATAAGCAAAGGGTCTTTTTGCTCGTGTGGACGGCAGGTCTGTACCGAACATTAACGCTTCAGGATTGACAGCATAAATAGATTTCAAAGCATGTCCTACTTCGAGCTCCACACGACCAAAACCTGTCGCCTTTACTCGTACACCTTTTTCTACGAGGCGTAACAAATGAGGAAAGCCTTCCTCGGATAATCCCAAATGATCAATTGAAATCGCTGGTAATTTTTCAATCGTCGGTGCAATTTCAGGCAAATCTTTTGCGTCGATATATAATTCACTATGCCAACCAGCTAAATCATACACACGTCTCGCAAAATAATCTAGCTTGGATAAATCTTCAGAACCACCACGTTTCACATTGAATCGTAGCGCACATACACCTTTTTTATGTAAGTCCATAATCTTATCATCTGTCGCCGAAAACGGTAGTTGCGTAACACCACAAAATGCAGAACCCATTTTCTCTAAAGCATTTACTAAATAATCTTGGTCAAAACCTTGAAAAGAACCTGATACAATTGCACCACCTACAATATGATAAGTCGCTGTTTCTTTTTGGTAATCTTCAACAACATAGCTAGGTGGTATATATCCTTGATTTTCAGTAATAGGGTAATTAAAATCAATAATGTGAAAGTGTGCATCAAAAATTTTCATCTTTCCGCCTCCTTTATCTTATGTTATCAAACAAATAACATAAAAGAAATTTATGAATTCATGTGTAAATCCATAAGTTTTTCTTATCAAACAGAACAACCGTATCGTTGAAGACTTGCACAAATCCTTATTTTGAGCCAAAAATAATTCCTTATAAGAAATACCTTAAAGCATTACTTCCAGATGTAAATAACGCTATAAAACCTGCAACCATGAACCCTATTGCATATTGATTCTCTTGTTGTTTTCTCTTGCTTATCCAAAATAATATCATACTGATTAATACTAAAATTATTCCCGACACTGCACCTGTTATAATGCCTATAATCATTCCCATTTCTAGTAGCTTTCTCTCTTTTTGTTTTTTTGTTGTAAGTACAAGTATTTATATCTAGAACTATTTTACATTACTTCCTGTTACACCACATCCACGTTTTCAATATTACGAATACCTAGATACGCAATTATTACTCCAACTGCTCCAAGCCCTATTTGCAGTGGAATGAAGGTCACCAAAGAAATTTCTGGGTTATAAGCACAAGCAATTGCTACCACGAGAAGAGATGAACCAATAGTAGCCGGGACAGAATAATTACGCATTCCAAAATAGAAAGGAATTAAACTTGTTCCTGTTGCGGTAATAGCAAAAGGTACTATGTTTATGGCTTCACCTATGAACTGGCTTGCAGTTATTGTAAATGGGACGATAGGAAAATAAGTATTAATGATCAAAAATAGACCCGCAACAACGATATTCGACATCATCGTAGTCATGAATGTTAAAAAAGCAATCAAGGTCAATTTACTAGCAATCAGTTTCTTGCGACTAACAGGATACGTGAACATAATCAAAATTGTTCTATTTTTATACTCTTCAATAACTAGTTTCGCAATTAATACAGAGGCAAACACAATAAACGTTGCCCTCACGCTTGCACCAATCAATACATTAACTTCTTCGTACGTTGAAATGGGTATATCCCCCTCCTTCTGCGCAATAAAAATTACTGAACACACTACTGCAGTTATCATGATGTTTGCGATCATCGCACCTTTCACATACCAACCTAAGTTAAATTTTTTCATTTCCAGTTTCAGTAAATGCAGCATAGAACGAATTCTCCTCTTCAGTTTGTTATTGCATGATAATAAAAACAACACTCATTATGTTGAATAGCAGCCTATAACTATTCTTGAATTTATCAATTATTAAACGTAATAAAATAATAGCTATAATAATAGTCACTGTCGTTTTAACAAGAATATCTAATAATAGCATTAGTCCGCTTCCATTTTTAATTCCCCACGACACAAGTTCAATAGGACAGGAGGTCGCCACAATACAAATGATTATTTCTATAAAATAGTTAGATAATCGATATTTTTTCCATCCTAGTTCTATCAGTTTAAGCATGGATTTTCTCTCCGTTCGTTTATTTAAGAAATACTCCTCTAAAGAGCTATGTTTTTAAGAGTAGCTGACATTAATTGATAATCTTTTTAGCACGCTTAATCCATAATAGAATTTCCCCCTTTCCTATACTTTAATTGTACGAATCGATCATCTCTTTTTTCTTACTCATTCCTTACAAAATTATTAATTGTAATAAACTACAATTGGTCAGCAGTTCTAAATTCGCTGATTTAAATTGTCTTGATAGAAAGACAAGTTGATTTGTTTTAAAGTGAGAGAAAATATCTAATAAAAAAAATACCAGGCTCAAATTAATGAGTTCCTGGTATCTTGGTTTTACCTTATGACATTGAAAAATTTATACATTTATTGCATAGCACGGCTTTCTGAATAAAGCATTTGGAGTCGGGCTATTTGTTAAGACAGAAGTATTAAATTTCTTTACCCAATTCAAAATGATTATGTATTCTCTATTAAGCCTTTACTTGATTTCGTACTGAATTACTTTGGTTTGTTATATTAGTAGCAATATAAACACCTACCAACACCATCACCATACCAACGATTTGTATCACTGTAATTGAGCTGCCATACGCAATAACTGCAAGTAATGTTGCGACTATAGGCGTCAAGTTTAAATACAAGCTTGCTTTACTACCTCCTAAGCTCTCTACACCCTTGTTAAAAATAACATAGCCAATCAATGTCCCACAGACGACCATATAAAACATTTCAATCCAACTTTGAACCGACATATTAACTACTTGATCCCAACCGCCTTCAAATACCGTGCTGATCGCTAGGAAAACAGCACCAGATAACATCATAATAGTATTCGATAGCATTACTGGTATACCTTTAAGCATGGATTCACCCATTAATGCATAAATAACTCCGCATAAAAGTGCCCCGACAAAAAGAATATCTCCTAAGTTAAAAGAAAGAGAAAACAAATCAGAAAGGGACCCTTTGACAATAACAATAATTACGCCAATCATCGATAAAGCTAAACCTGTTCCAGATTTGTTATTCCATTTTTCTTTACCTAATAAGACTGCCCCTAACATAGTGAATACAGGCATCGCAGCTATAATTAACGCACCATTTGTTGCTGAAGTATACTTCAATGCCGTAAAGAAAAGAGCATTATAACCGAAAATTCCGATAAAGCCAATAAATAATAAACCTTGCCATCGATTTCTAATTACTTGCCACTGCCATTCTTTCTGAATTGTTATAAATGTAACGAGTATTATGCCTGTTATGCCAAAACGTAGCGTAGCTGCAACAAGTGGTGGAACTTCCGTAATGACATGCTTTGCTGTCGCAAAGGCTCCACCCCAAAACAAAGGAACGAACAGCATTAATAAATACATGTTTCTCGATTGATTTTTATTTTTATTTCCCATGATTTAAACCCTCCTAATCTTTTGAACGACGTTCGTATGTTTAAGTTTTTAAACATACGAACATTATTTGGTAAAAAAGAACAAATCAATAGCTTTGCTCAATAGTTTGAATTAGCTCTTTGATTTGTTTTAGAAACTCATTAGAACTTAATGAATAATATTTTTCATTCCCATTCCGGTTAAAAGTAATTAAACCTGCTTGTCTTAAAATTTTCAAATGATGGGAAACGGCTGGTCTAGAAAGCTCTATTCTTTCTGTTAATTGATTTACGTTTAGGCTATCATGTGTGAGTAATAGAATGATGATTTGTTGACGATTCTCATCCCCAAGTGCTTGGAAAATGGGGGTTGATAATTTAAATTTTTCTAAAACTTGTTCTTTGTTATTGCAATTAAAATTTTCCATAATTCCCACCCCTATGTTTAAAGTTTTAAACATATTTAATTTTAATTAAAAAACACAATTTGTCAAGATACTATATATTTTCTATATAGAACCCATACCAAATGGATACAGCAATCTAGCTTTTATACATAACCTTTTTGATCTGCTTCTTCTGAAAGTTCAAGATCTGCACCACGTTCGATTAAACCAATAGCATTGTTACATACTTGTTCTTGAAGACATTTTCTCTCTAGTTGTATTGCTGCTATACCGATATATACTAAAGACATTACTTCCTGGTCATCATCAATACTAAATTCATCCATTGCGCCCTTTAATGGAGTAATGTAGGATAATCTATTAGCTCGGCTAGTAAAAGAAAAGATGTTTTTCAGGTATTAAAAAATTTACGATAAAATAAATCTCAAGCTATACTGGCTTAAAAAAAACAAAAAGGCTGTTCAATCGGAGAACGTTTTGAACAGCACTCTTCTTATTCCCTAAGCCATTTCAGTTTTACATCATCCTCTAAACAACCGAGTTGATCGAAATGGCTTGCTATAATGCCAAAATACATATTTTCATCTGCGCTTACATCGACTTTACGTAGCGCATCATTAACGATATATGCAGCATCCTCTCCTAGTGCAAAAATTGTGTTGAAGGCACGTACTCGTATATTTTGGTCTAAATCAAACATAGCAAATAACAACTCATCAGTCGGAATAGGCTCACTAAAATGAGCATATGGATCTTCATAAGTGGCACAATAAATTCGCTCTCTTGCCTCCTCAAAGGTATCACCAAGTAATACCCCTCCAGCAAAAATCCCATTATCCGTTTGCGAAAGAGTAGCCAAATCAATCTCTACAAAGTGCATATCTTTTACAATATAGTATTTGTCATCTAGGTTTAGCGCAATAACATAATCATCCCACGTAGCGACTTCTCCCGGTTCAATATAAACTGCAGGACGATACAAGTATTTTGCTATCACATCTTTGAAGAAAATCGTCCATTCAGCATAAGGGCTACCAAAACTAGATAAAACTCGTAATGCAAAGCTACCTTCGATCATTATTAATTCGTCATACACGTAATAGCCTTCTAGATTACCTTCTGTTTGTGCATCATGAAAAACTAACTGCACAATTGACTCGACTGTAAACCCGCCACTCATATCTAATAGAAGCGTAAAATTATTTCCTTGTTGCTCAGCATTTAAAATTTTACCATCATGAAATGATTGTGAAAAAACGGTTTGTGCTGACGGATTAAAGCATTCAACAATTGCTTCACGCTTTTCATAAATAGCATTACTCTTAGTTGTGAACTGCTCAATTGTCACATTGCACCATTCTTCAAATTCTTCCATTAAAGTATCATTTCGGAATAAAGTTCGTTCAATAATTCCCGACTGAAACTTTTGTGGTAAGACATCTATATACTCGGCTAAATGCTCATATAAATGATCTTCAAATTCAGCATCGAACTCTTCCTCAAATGGATATGTATGTGCTGCGTTGAATACTTCCTGTCGTTCACGTGTTAAGAAAAACATCATTCCACTCCTTTTTAGTTGTATAGCGAAAAATAATGAATAAATATTATAATAGATACTTCCTTTTATTCTTCAAGACTCTAAGGGACTTGAACTTCAGAATACCTTTAAGTAGTTGATTACTTCATACTTAATTGATGGCGTTGCAAAACTAAAAGGATAGTTCCTATTTTCTTCATTTCGCAAACCTCATCCCTTTATTTCTAAATATATCATTTTTTTAATTGCTATTTCTTATTGAACTAAACTGTCTAAATAATTTCATAATCTGGCCCGATTGTGGAATAAGAAAAGATCCTGCACATCAACACAGGATTTTTAATTAAACTTTCTTATCAATTATCAATCTTTATTTTAAATAATCGAATTTTGTTTTAAATGTTCAATCTTTTTTGTAAAACTACAATTGAAAAATTGTATTGCGGTAAGTGTATTAAAAAGCAAAAGACAGTCGATTTTATCCATAAAAGCATGGTTTTCCAAATTCATTATTCTAAATTAGGATTGGTATAACACTACACTACATTCAGTAACACTCGTGTATATTTATTGATACTAAAACTTACAAAATTATAAGTTTTATGTAACTCAAATTTAATTGTTAAAACTAAAATCGTGTTGTAGAATTACTATTGTTAATAATTAATAAGAAAACATGATTTGAGGTAAGAGTTTTTATGAAAGACAAAAAAATTCAATTTATAGCTATTTTTGGTGGTACTACAATTATCGCTCTAGCTCTAATAGCTTTTTTCCTTATCGACCAAGGTATGCCTAAGGAATTTAGTGAAGAAGCATGGTCAGATACTAAAGAAAAAGCTATACAAGCTACAGTTGAGCATTTTAAAAACGAAAACAATATCGATGTTACTATAAATGAAGGTTAGTTCTTCAGGTGAATATGCAACTAATGAAGTATACTTAGAAGGTCATGTTGTTGGTAATGAGAATAAAAAAATATCTGCTGTTGTAGATACTTCTGAAGATAATTACCAAGTAAAATCTGTTGATATGAACACCTAATAATAATTCACTTTTATAGAACCCTTTGAACAGTTAGCTTAAATGTTAGCTGTTCTTTTTATTGCACATTTTCTTTCAGATTTTCATTTAATATAGATATGAAATTTATAGTTTCACTTTGGTATATCTGTTTAAAGTAACCTTCTACTTCTGCTTGGCAATATCCATACCAATAACGAATGTATTTTCAGTTTCTTGATTAATTTTATTATTCCATTTAGAATGCATAAAGGAGTCCTCCTTGTTTGATGATGGGTCAATGGTCGTTGACACTCATGCATCATACTAGAGGGCTCCTTTTCTTTCAAGACCTCGATCATCCTTCAAACAGGAATGCTGCACCGTTAGTTAGTACAATTTTTCACAATCTCCCTTAAAAATAATTGAGATAATTTCCAATCAAACACCCAATTCCAATTACGAACAGAAATATAGACCAAACATATTATATATAATATGTTCGGTCTATTTACTACACGTTGAAGGTTGTCACCCTAAGATAATTTAAACAGCCCCTTTTTTATAAGTCATCAATGTCATATTCAGTAAATCCCTCATAGTAACAGCTAATATCAATCCCCTTCATGAAAACTTCACGGCTATTAATTTCATCTACCAAAGCATTTTGTAGCAAATGCTTAATTTCAATATCTCTAATCGGACTACGTTCCATAGCCAGTAAATAATCTTCCTTGTCAATCTTATTCCAATCAACAACCTTATGAAGTTCTTTCTTAAAGATTAAATCTAACCATATCCTAGTCGCTCTGCCGTTGCCTTCTCTATAAGGATGGGCGATATTCATTTCAACATACTTTTCAACGATTTCATCAAAAGTAGTTTGTGGCATTTTATCTATGCGATTCAAAGATTGGTTAAGATACATTACTGGCGCAAATCGGAAATTACTTTTTGCTATATTGACCTCTCGAACTTTTCCAGCAAAGAAGTAAACATCTTCAAATAGATATTGATGGATTTCAGAAAGACCCTTGAATGTGCCTACTTCTATTTCATTCATCTTTCCTAAATCGTATAGATCTTTGGCTTTCTTCTTTGAAAGTCGTTCTTCTGTACGATTCAATTCAAGGTTCTGTTTACACATCTTACGCGTATCAGAAAGCAGTCAAAGAAAAAGGAATTATCATGAGCATGTCTCGTAAAGGCACGCCCGCTGATAATTCCCCAATTGAAACGTTCTACCTCGATGATATTTATCGCACAACAAATGCGTGTGTAATAAAAATTGTCGAAGAATACATTTACTATTATAACAATATTCGAATTAAAACGAAATTAAACAACCAGTCGCCGGTTCAATACCGTCAACTGGTTGTAAAATAAGGTGTTTTCTTACTGTCTTAAAAATGGTACTCAGTGCCGTGAATACCTAGACTTTTTTATGCGTGTTCGTCTGTTAACCATGACATTACTAGTTTACCACATAATTCCCAAAAATTTATGAACAAATCATGAAATTTCTGGATATTCAGCCATTTTATTGCCAGAATTAAAATCATTGTTCACTTTTCTTATGTTTGAATTCCTCGACCATACTTGAAAGTTTCATGAGCGTTTTCCAATTACGGACAGTTGCTGGAATTTCAAGCTTTTTCAGATGATTACCGAGTTTGGAGTTTCGAATGCTGTCATGAAATAATAGATACACATTTCTTCCATCAATGACACTAAGCTCTCTTTCGTTTGCATAGGATAAAAACATGTCGCTATTGACCTTCGAAGGAGCTGCCGGCAACAATGCAACATGCAAGCATTCTCCTTTACAGGATTGCTCCGCTTGTGAAATCTCCTGATTTGAAAAAGGAATTTGACTAACAATTTGTAGTATTTCTTCTGCTGTCCTCATAACAACAACACTAGATATCCCAAAATCCTCTTTTATTTTATCGTGAATTTTCCTATCCAAAAGCTCCTCGGTTTCCTCTGATTCAAAAAGGATGTTTCCACTTTGGATATATGTCTTCACATTATGTAATCCTAGTTGCTCAAGAGAACTTCTTAATTGTGCCATGATTATTTTATTGTGCCCGCCTACATTAATTCCTCTAAGAAGTGCAATATAAATCGTCATACAAATCCACCTTTCGAATTACAATTTATATACTAATAATAGATACTTCCTTATATTGCTTCAAAGGATTCTCCTCTAGAAAATCGACAATTTCTACGAACAGACCATAAAAAAGAGCTTATATCTTTTATTACTTTGTAATTTAAGATATAAGCTTTTCTTATCAAGCCAGTAAGAGATCCTGTATAATTTAATTTTATCTGAATGCCCTTGAATGTTCTTTCTTATCTATAAGAATCATGTGTAGGATGAAACAAGTCTTCTTCCGAATTTCTAACAACAGAAAAGTGTTCGACATTGTAATGACCATGAAGTGTATTGTTATGATGCTTTATAATTTGTTCTGCACTAAAAACATCACTACACGCTGTTGAATGACCATCACCAACTAACGTGACATCCAAACCGCTAATAGTCGCAGTTCTTACGGCGCTATCTATACAGTGCTGCGTCGAGCACCCCATTACAACAACATGTTTAATTTCTTGAGATCGAAAATGATTTAACAGTTCAGTCCCATGGAAACAATTCGTTGCTTTTTTATCGAAAACCCTTGCTTCTTTAGGAACATTAATGCCATAATGAATAGCGAATCCTTTCCCTTTACCTTCAGCAACATCGAGATCCCTTACGAAGACGACTAGAACATTGGATTTTCTTGCTTTTTCGATGACTAAATTGATATTTCTAATAAGCTGTTCCTTCTTAAAAACAGCCCTTTCTTTCTCATTACCATCCATTAATTCTTGCTGCGCATCAATAATAAGTAGAGCTTGATTCAATTAATTTTCCCCTTTCAATTTGAGGAAACACTTTAATTAGACGATTTCCCCTTTTTGTTTCACGGCGCTAACATAATTTTTGTTCATACTATCTACCCCCTAAAGCCTAATTGTCATTTAAGACTGATTAATTTTGGATCATCACCAAAACGTGTGGTTGATTTCCGTTCCGACTGGGCGCTTTGTTGCTGCCGCTTCGCTTTCGCACAGAAAAAACATTTGTTGCTGCCGCTTCGCTTTTGCTACAGAAAACATTTGTTGCTGTCGCTACGCTTTCGCACAGAAAACATCCGCTGCGCTGCAGGGTCTCTCATCTGAGACGCTGATCCCCGAGGAGTCGCCCAGTCTCCACTCCAATCGACTATTTACATAGTAGACGTTTTAACAAATGTCATCGCCAACTTTTGATGCATCCACATTTCATTAATTTTTGACACTATTACATTGCTTAAGTATATAATCCATACATAGAATAGTGTCATCAATGCGTTGTTTTTTCGATTTACAATAACGAATAGTGGAACCTTCTCGAATACTAATGGCTTCGTTAATAATATTATGAAATTCTTCTGGTAAATGATGTATTGCATATTTACAAGCATCTACTTTTGAAACAATATCTTGTTCTTGCAGTGTGTAAAATTGCCGTAAAACCCCTGTTATTGACCACTCTACTTCTAAATCAACTAATTTATTTGGTATTAAAAATGCTTTATATTTTTTAATTTTTTTTAATCTATTCGACCAATAACTGTTCATATTTCCTAGTACATACTCACCAAGCACGCTCTCATCTACATTAAAGCTATATGTAGCTACATCCGGTCCTAAAATTGTCATACCTTTATTTTTTAAAATCCACCAAGTAATTGGGTTAATATGATCATTTCCCCAATTTGTTTTGCCTTCGTTTACGTTTAAACAACCTTTTACTTCACTCTGTTTCTTGCCAATATCCTCAACAAGTAAATAACAACCATCCATCCCTGTATCCTTGTATTGTCGATTTAATTCTTTGTGAAGATCGGATATTACTTTCGCATCTTCTTCGGTTAAGGATCTATTGACAACTGCAATAAAGTCGATATCACTAGAACCGTTTATGTAAGCGTCAAGAGCAATTGAACCATGTAAATAGAAACCTTCAAGGATATTCGGTAGTTTATTTTGAATTAGGGTTATATATTCATTTAAAATTTTTCGAACTTGAATCGGAACTCTAGAATCCATAAAACCTCTCCTTTTAATCAGATAATACTTATATTACCAAAACGAGAGTATTTTTCCCATTATTGATAATTATAAGTCCATTACCCAAAATAGAAATACAATTTGTTGAAACGTATACCTTAATACGTTGATTGGAATGGAGACGTGGCGACTCCTTGGGGATTAGCGATAGAGGAAAAGAAGCAAAACGGAAATTAACCTTACATTATGATGAAGATCCAATAATGTATTGATTCTGTTAGATTTTTAATAAATTAGAATCCACCTGTGTTGTTGTATTGAGGTATCTTTTAAAATTTCATTGGGTATTCTAGGAATTAGATAAGGAGTGGGAGAATTTGTACACAGGTTATATACAAGTAGTTGTTCAAACGGTTATTACTTTTTTCGTTCTTCTGACACTTACGAGGTTTCTAGGTAAAAAACAACTAAGTCACTTAACCTTCTTTAACTACGTAACTGGTATTACAATTGGTTCTATTGCAGCCAACATGGTAATTTTAAAAACAATTGTATTCACAAAATTTTTACTAAGCTTAATTGTTTGGTGTACGCTTACTACTTTAATTAGTTATATCGCACTAAAATCCGGAAAAGCAAGAACATTCCTTGATGGACAACCGACAATCGTTATTAAAAAAGGTAAAATAGATAGAAAAGCTTTAGCAAACACTAAAATAAATATTGATGACCTTACGATGATGATTAGACAATATCAAATTTTTTCAATTACAGAAATTGACTATGCAATATTAGAACCAAATGGCATGCTTAGTATTTTGAAAAAGCCTGAATTTCAAGGCACGCAAAAGATGGATTTAAACATCTCTCCTCCACCTCCGATTTTTATCCCCATTGAAGTCATCACAGATGGGAAGCTATTGCCACAAAATCTACTGGAAGTTGGAAAAAGTAGAGAATGGTTAGACAACGAATTAAAAAAGGAAAAGATACAATCAATCGAAGAAGTTTTCTATGCAGAAATTCAACCGAACGGAAAAATATTTATCCAAAAATTTGATTAAGGAAATTTCTAAATTTAGAGAATTTCTCAGCAATTAAAACTTGACAAAAAAAGTAATTTATGCAATAATTTACTTTTACAGAATTTATCTATACAATAGGATTCTCCTGGCCAGGAGAATCCTATTTTTTTTGAAGGAGAGTACTTGTATGAACAAAGATGAATCCAGTTTAACTTCATTAATCTCAGCTTTTAGTAGAGCCTATCATAGTCAATTCGATACCCCTAAAATTTTTGATGACTACCTAGCAAAAAAATTAATCACACAACAAGAGTTCAATGACATTCAAACAAATATGGTTCAAGGTATCCAGTTTTTTAACAAAGAAATCACAGTAAAACTTAATGGACAAACGGAAGAGCTATTAAAATGGATTGTGCAAACTCAGCTCTCCCCTACCCCCTTGGCACGTGCGGCATATTGTGAAAAAGTTTTGTTACATGAAATCATGTTAGGTTTACAGCAATATGTTATGCTCGGAGCAGGGTTAGATACATTTAGCCTAAGACATCCGGAACTTGAAAACAATTTAAAAATCTTTGAAATTGATCACCCTGCAACACAGGAATTTAAAAAGAAAAGATTAGCTGAAGTCAATTTAAAGCTTCCAAGCAATGTACATTTCGTTTCGTTGGATTTCACAAAAAAGTTTTCCTATCAAAATCTAATAAATAGCGGCTTCGGCAATAAAAAAACTTTATTTAGTTTACTAGGTGTTTCCTATTATTTAACGAAAGATGAAATTTCAAGTTTAATTGATCACTTATTTGCCAATGTACCAACAGGAAGTTCGATAGTGTTGGACTATGCAGATGAAAAACTATTTAAAGAACAAGGAATATCAAACCGAGTAGATAACATGGTAAAAATGGCTGCAGCAAGTGGTGAACCGATGAAATCATGTTTTACTTATAAAGAAATGGAAAAAATGTTAGAAAACTCAGGTCTGCTTATTTACGAACATCTATCGCCAGATACAATTAATGAGCTTTATTTTGACAATCGAAAAGATTATTTAACCGCCTTTGAAACAATTCACTACGTCCATGCTGTGAAAAAGTAATTTAAGTTCGGAGGAATCAAATGAAATTTTATCAATTGTCCAAAGAGAATGGCAAAAATACAACACAATTTAAGTCAAGTTTTATTATGTCTAGAATTATTGAAACTGAAGCATCCGCTAGTATTGGGTGTATGTATTTAGAAGAAAACGGTGTTATTGGCTATCATCAAGCTGTAGTTCCCCAGCTTCTCTTAATTATTGAAGGCGAAGGATTTGTAAGAAATGAACAGGCGCAATACTATCAAGGCCAGCCTGGAGATGCAGTTTTTTGGGAAAAGGGTGAATGGCATGAAACTAAAACGGATAAAGGATTAACTGGTATTGTAATAGAATCAGAACAATTAAATCCCTCAGCATTTATGCCTATAAAATGACGTATTAATATTATCCCCCCGGAGGCTTTAACTTCTTTCAGCGGGTGTTAGACACCATCTGAAAGAAGTTAAACTATTTCTCAGGCAATTAACTATGCAAAAATAACATCGTATCATATGTTAGTAATGTAAGATTGGTTTAGTCTTACACCTCCGAAGCTTTGTTACTAAGGGTCACTTATAATAGTAAGTGGCCCTCTATAAATCTTCTGTTCAGGAAATAATGTTTCTATATAGTTTATTGACAAACTCCTAGCGTATTTCTATCTCGATCAGGCAAGATAAAATTTCGTCTCTCCTTCTCGAAATTTCCCCACTTTTAAATAATTGTCTGGGAAATTTAGTGAAATCGGAATTACCTTTTAATAATGGTTTACTCATGGTTTACTCATCACCCTTGTATTCTTTATAAGTGGGACTCAGCTAACTCCACACCTCAAATTTATTTCCGTCAAAATCGTAAAAAACAAAATTCCTTCCCGAATGCCCCCTATTGTCAATTTCTCCAACTCTTAATTTCTATATCTTTTAAAATTTTATGAATTGTCTCTAATGCACTTAATCCGTCTACCTCAAAAGTAATCGAAAAATGCTCTTTCCCATAGCAATCAATGAAATTTGAGCTTTGATTAGCAAAATTAAGAATAGCCTTATCACTATCTCGGTAACTACATTCTGCTCCCAATTTACCTACATACCACTCAGCATAACAGTTCAACATTGCTGACTGGAATATAAGTAGTTCCTATTCTAAATAACGTTTTACTCATCCCATCGCCCTCTCTAGCATCGTTACTAAAATATTCTCTTTTTAGCTTTTATAACCTTCCAGATCTACCCACAAATATGGTAAATGGCGAGGATTTGCAAGTTTATCTACAGTCTGAAATGACCATTTGATTTTTACTATAATAATTATTGGTCACTATATTTAAATGTTTTTAAGGAAATGATAAGTGTCACAGCAAGGCATCCCAATAAAAGAAGTGAAGATTCTCCCCATGTACTAAAATTATTTAGAAACGAGGCTTTAATTCCATTTACAAACCATTCAAATGGATTTATCACACTAATATATTGTATTAGATTTGGCGCTTTTTCCATTGTAAAAAATGCATTACTACAAAGTAGCATTGGTATCATCAGTACATTTGCAGTCATACTTAAATGTCCCTCGTTTTTCACGAGACTTGAAATAAAAAAGCTTAAAAAAACCAAACTTAACGAAGCTATTAAAATAATCGGTGTCATGTATAAGAGGCTATTAAAAGAAAAGTTTAGTTGATTGATAACGATAGCAAATAAAAGCACGATATAGGATAAAATAATCGCTATTATAGCCCATGCACTAGAAATACTGACGATATATTTCCATAAAGGCATTGGTGTAGCATGAAGTAAATTATAAACGCCTCTTTTTCTTTGCGATAATGCTATAAAAGCAGTGGTCATAAATGAATAGAAAAATACACTAATGGCAATGATTCCTTCTACATAATTTCCCGCATAGCTCGGTAAAAATATCCTTAACGCAATAATTGCCGCAAATGGCATTATTAGTGACCAAAAAAGTAAATACATATCCTTTATACTAGATTTCAAATTTAATACGAAAATAGCCCCCATCCTCTCGCTCCTCACTTCGTTAATTCAAAAAATAATTCTTCCAAATTTTGCGTTTGATAGTGCTCCATTAAACCATTTGGTGAGCCATTCGCCATTATTTTCCCGCGATGCATAATTAACACTCTGTCAGCAACATTCATTACTTCCAACATATCGTGGGAAGAAAATAACACAGTAACCCGACTATCTTTTAAGCGTTTAATGATCTGTTGAATTTCTCTTTGACCTCTAGGATCCAATCCAGCAGAAGGTTCATCCAAAATTACTAGTTTGGGATTATGCAAAGTTGTCACGATAATTGCTAGACGTTTTTGCTGTCCTAATGACAATTTAATAGCAGGCGTTTTTTTAACATGTAATAAATCAAAAGTGGCGAGTTTTTCATCAATTTCACTTTTTGTCAGCGAAATTCCATAGAATGCCCCAAATAATTTCATATTATCCTCTACAGAATAGCCTTCGAAAAAAGGCGTTGATTGAAGCTGCGTACCTATTTCCTTTTTGTAGTCGGTTGTCCAGTATTCAATCGTTCCACTGTCTTGAGGAATAATTCCAAGAAGCATACCAATCGTTGTAGTTTTCCCAGCACCATTTGTGCCCACTAAAGCTACTATCTCACCTTCTATAATGTCAACGGTTATATGATCAACGACACAGTTAGCCTTATAATTTTTCGTTAATTGGCTAACATGAATGAGCTTCTTCATATTTTCTCCCCTTAATTAACATTGTATATTCAACGTTGAATATATGGTTATTTTTTAACTCCCTCATTCGAGAGAGTCACTTTTATTCATAATTTCAATAGCTTGATGTACAAATTTTGATTGTACTTGAACAATTTCAAGCATATTATCAAATGCTAGTTGTGTTAATGCTGGTAGTTTTCCTTGCATAGCAATTAATTTTGCCTCATAACCAGCATTGATCGCCTTTTCTTCTTGTTCCAAAATTCTTTTTTGTTTTTCTAATGCATCCACCGCTTTAGCTTTTGGCAGTTTAAATGCAAAGGACACACCAGAATATAAAGTTGTAGGATAAACTACAGAGGATTTTTCAAGAGCCTCGATAATTAATTCTTGCTCATGTGCCCTGCCCTTTTCAGTAATTTGATAAATTGCTTTTTGTCGAAGACCTGTGGATTCAATACTAGCCACCTCTATATAACCATCTTTTTCAAGCTTCTTTAAAGCATTATAGATCGAGCCGATTAGCACACCACCCCATCGTTCAGCGTCACTTAATTCAAGCATTACTTTAATATCATAGCCAGTCATTGGTTTTAGCCCTAACATAGCAAGAACTAATAGCCTTGTCATAATAATCACCTTTTTATATTCAACGTTGAATAAATTGACTATAACGATTCTGCATTTTTTTGTCAATAGGCTTTTTATTTATTATTGAAATGTTGTAATAAACAAAATATATTACAATAAAGTATCTTATGATAAAATATATGATATTGCGCCATCAAGGGGCATGAACCAATTTAGCTGTAGCAAGTTTATATTTGCTACAGCCTTTTTTATTTTTATTAATGATAGATATATTCAATATAGAACATAAAAAATGGAATGCACTCAAGCATGACTGATAAAGATATCATCAGTCATGAAAATAACATTAAGGTGAACAAGGAAAATACGACAATTTAATCAGAAATTTAGTATAAGCCTCACTTCAATTGTTAGACACAACTATCAATAGGAAGTGCTATGTTAATTCAAGAATTTGCTGTGATTAGGTAAAGCAATCTGCTCAAATTCTGTCGCTAACTTATGCAAATTTCTAGTAAGCTCTTCCCCCTTCATCGGTAATCCATGTCCTGTAATAGCAACTGAAGGTTTTAATGCTTCTAATTTTTTTACGGAATCCCAAGCCGCCTGCCAATCCGTCGTGAAATATCGTGGCGGTCCGCTAATTTCCTTTTTTTGTAGCAATACTTTGTAGAGCGCTTCTTGTTTAACTGTAACAAATGCATCTCCAACAATTAACGCTCGGTCCTCTTCACGAAATAAAGATATATGCCCTGGCGTATGACCCGGCGTATGAATCCAACGAAAACCATCCATATATGGAATACTCCCATCTGACGGAAGCGCCTCAACGTTGTTTCCTAGGTTTATAGCTTCATTCGGGAAAATTGATGATACTTTCGCTATTAAGCCACCATTGACAACAGGATCAGGTTCAGGATAATTTTTCATACCAGTTAAATAAGGTAATTCTAATGTGTGAGTATAAACCGGCATACCCCAATGTTCAATTAGATCAATTATCGCCCCAACATGATCAAAGTGCCCGTGCGTTAAAATTAATGCTTTAGGTTTACTATTTGATCCAAATCTCTCCTCGGCTATTGAAATAATTTCCTTTGCACTTTTTGGCATGCCTGCATCAACTAATACGAACTCTTTCTTATGAGGTTCACCGTAGAGTACGATATTAACAATTTGAATCGTATGTTGGTATAAATCAGGCAATACTTCTACACCATCTCCACTCCAAATTGATGTTGCTGGAATATATTTATAGTCGCTACCATAATTCATATCTTTATGCATGGAAAACCCTTCTTTCTTCATCGAAATATAAACAATCATATTTTTCCTTTATACAGTAAAAATAAAGCAAGAAAAAAATGGATTATCACCCTTAGCGACTTTCTTATCTAAAATCTAGTAGTGATATTAATCGATCCAGTTCATTTCAATGGATTTTCTTTCACATACATTTCCATCTTCACTTGATAGTGATGTCATTATTTTCACCTCTTCATGAATCAAAATTTCAAATGAACAATCTTCAACATTATGAAACGTTCAGAGCCAACTTCCGCTCCATGTCTCTTTTCTTTAATTCCTTTCTATCACTCATACAAAAGCTTCTACGCCAATCAATCAATGCATCCTTACAATCGATGTTAAGTAATTAAATAGTCGCATTGTATATCATTTACTCAAGATGTATAATTTTACTATAATTTTCGGAAGTGAGTGATTCTAAATTAAACTGTGCCGAATTAAAAATATGGAGAGGAATGTGATGTTTTGAAGATTTTTCTAATTATTGTAGGGATTGTAGTTTTAATTTTCGTGGCTATGTCTATAGCGGTCAATGTATTTAATAAAAAGAATAAAAAACAACGAACAGAACTGGAGTTGGCTAACCGTTTACCAAAAGAGAAACAGCATTTGCTTGCCTACGGCGCCACCCTCGCTCTTTATCGACTTGAGTCGCCACGGACATTGCAGGTGATGGAAAATCCTGAAATTTTGAAAGATGGCCTTTCTGCTGCCTGGGAGGTTAATAATACAGAGGAGGCTGTACAAACTCTGGAATGGCTCCTATCGGAAGGACACCGTACGAAGTTTAATGAGCTGCTTCTAGCATTGAAAGCGGGTCAGTCTTTTACAGAGGAAGAGGTGGGGAAATCGCAGGAATGCTACGAATCAGCCCAAGAAGGGATGATGAAAAGGCTTTCCTTTACGAAATCCGATTTTGACCAGGTAAACACTATTGCTGCATGGGATTTTGAGCGAGCTATAAATATTGCAAGATGGAGCTACATAGTTGGTTATTTAACCGAAGAGCAGGCATGGAACTATATAGAGAGAGCTGCTGACGCCGCCAGCCCTATCTTCCAATCCTGGAATGAATATTTTATTTCATTTGCATTTGGTCGAGCCATTGCTTACGAAGGTAAAATTAACGATATCATTTGGAAAGGAAAAGAACTGCTGGATGATAAAGACTCGATTTGGAATGAATTTAACATTAAGCGATCAACGGTACAGGAATCTGTAGCATTGGACAAGATATGAGAAAAAAGAATTGATTAAATCTAAAAACCTGCTAGATATTAGCTACTTTCTGAGCTCATATCTAGCAGGTATATTTATTTACGAACAGCTTCAAATGTAATTAATGAATGCTCTTTTGAAGGCTTCTTGTTATAAACATATTCAGCCGAG
Organism: Lysinibacillus sp. NPDC096382; assembly: GCF_044762845.1. Classification (NCBI taxonomy): domain Bacteria; kingdom Bacillati; phylum Bacillota; class Bacilli; order Caryophanales; family Bacillaceae; genus Lysinibacillus; species Lysinibacillus sp. NPDC096382. The sequence goes on along the minus strand of NZ_JBIWFC010000013.1, from coordinate 94,551 downwards.
CAAGTAATATTAGAAAAACCTATGTTTGTTAATATAAGCTTGAATTCTTCTATTCCGCACCATCTTAATGGAAATCTTTGTAACTCTGAATCAATTAATTTACCATTTCGCCATTTTTCATATTTTAAAATGGTTAGCGTATATTGCTCGATCCAGTTCATTTCAACGGCTTTTCTTTCTATTGCAATTCCTTCCTCTTGCGAAATTTCATAGTAGGATGAAGTAATTTCCCCTGTTTGCCAGTCTGTAGGTAAAAGCATGTCTACAATTAGGCGTCCTCCAAGGATCAAATGATTATACATACATAATAATGCATCCATCGCATCTTTTGAATTCTCGATTAAACAGAACGAACCTGTCGGCATAACAATCGCTTCATATTTTGAGTCTAATGAAAAATTGCTTAAGTTACCTTCATATAAATTTGGCTTGAACCCTCTTTCAATGCAGTGTTTTCGGCATAAATCTAACATTTCAGGTGAGTAGTCAATTCCCTCAACATCGTATCCATTTTCAAGTAAAGGGATTAAGAAGCGTCCAGAGCCAGCTCCCGCTTCAAGTACTCTTCCCTTAGTTCCTTTTAAGCGTTCAAGATAATATTCAATATCCCCACCAATAGAATATCCAACTGGTTTTGTCAAATCATAAAGTTCTGTACATAAAGGTCCGTAATTACTATACATTTCAATTCCTCCGATTTCGTGCAGAAGAATCTATTATTTTTACTTCTTCCACACCTTATATTGGTTTGTTGGAAAAATAGAGCTGACTATCATCATAAATCACTCACTTTCTGTATAATATAGTAAAATTATACATAATAAAAGAATGCCTTTCAATATGTTTTTATTTCAATAATCACCATAGTGTGTGGTCGATTAAGTTCTGACTAGGTGCATTGTTGCTGCCGCTTCGCTTTCGCACTGATAAAACATTAAAAGGCATCGTTTTATCATCCCACCATTTAGATGCTTAGATTGATTTATTTAAAGACCTCCTTCTAAAAAGAGATTGGTTTCCAATCATTTCTACAATATAATGTACGAAAAAAACGTAAAAAAAATAAGGAGAGTATGCTATGAATATCGAAAAAGTGTTTGCAGAGTTCCCATTATTAAGCTCCGAAAATATTGTGCTAAAGAAAATTGAAGATACACATTTACCAGATTTATTTGCAATCTATGATAATGAAAAAGTCTTTGAATATTGTGGGATAATCTCGAAGCATAATATCCAAACAGTACGTAAAATGATTGGACACTTTGACAGAGATTATCAAAAGAAAACGAGAGTTAAATGGGGCATTTTTCAAAAGTCACATAACGATCAATTAGTGGGTATTATAGAAGCAATGGATTTTAATCAAAAAGTGAATATGGTTACGATTGGTACCTTTTTAGCAGAGAACTATTGGGGTAAGGGCCTTGCGACAGATGCGGTTAAAATAATTGTCAATTTTTTATTTGAGGAAGTTATAAATCGCATACAGGCTGAGGTTTTGCCATTAAATGAGGCATCTAAAAAGGTGCTCCTGAAAAATGGATTTTCACAAGAAGGACTTATAAGACAAGCTGCATTATGGTCTGGTAAAGGAGTTGTAGATTTAGAAATATACGGATTACTTAAAGAAGAGTACACGGTGAACTAAATAATTTTGTAATTTTTGGTAAAAGGTATGTGCACATCAATCTTTCGGACATCAAATATGAGATTATGAATTAATATTAACAACCGAAAGAGTGATTCTATTGACTAATGAGCATAAATCTAGCAACTTACACTACTTTAATATACGAATAGCTTATTTGATAGCTGTTGTGATCACCATCTTTTTAGGTCTAGCATCTAGAAAATGGAGTCTTCTACTTCCGTCATTGGTAGCACAGAACGCAGGGGACATGCTTTGGGCTATGATGGTCTATTTCGGATTTCGATTGTTGCTAGTGCGTAAGAGTACCCTAACAGCCATTTGGCTCAGTTTTTTGTTTAGCTTCGGCATAGAATTTAGCCAGTTGTATCAGGAAGACTGGATTAATCAGATTCGTGGGACAACGCTCGGTGCTTTGATACTTGGCAAAGGTTTTCTTGTTGAGGATTTGCTTCGATATTCAGTAGGGATTATAATAGCTGCTGTAATAGATAAGATGGCACTTAAGATGACTCTTTGAAGTTAAATAACAATTAGATGGAAAATCGCTAGAAAATTATATTAATTCTCTAGCGATTTTATTTTTAGGTTATAAAGCTATACTATTGTTTAGCATTACCCGCATATTCTTATTCAAAAAAGCCTTCTCTTCTGAGGGGTAGAGAAGGCCTTTTTTGAAAAGTAATTCGTGTAGCTCAAATGGTCTTTAGGAGCAGGTTAATAAACATAAAAAACACCTCACTTTGATTTAATTTTTTTCTTTAATAAAAGAAAACCCCCATCTTAGGTAAAGTCAAATAAACCGTTAGCTCGGCCTTTAACAATAACTAAGATGGGGTTTTCCCTCTAGTTTCTTTAATTCATCCATTGTCAATCAATCAGCAAATAATTTTAATAATTTTGTTTGAATCGTTATAATTCAGTTATCCAAATGTCAATAAGCTCTCTTAATTCATTCGTTTCAATCTTACACCAACTTCCTTTACCATCTTCTTTGATATCAGTTCTAGTTCAGGAGAAAATTCAATAAGTAGTTTCCCCCTCCCCTTTAGTTCTATTACTTCAAATTTATGTTCATACTTCATTTTATTATCCTCTGGGTATGCTGAAATAATTTTATTTTAAAATAAGGTTATTACTCATATCTCTAATACTCTTTACTACATATGATAAAGGAAAAAGGAGAAAATCATTTGTATGGATAATTATGAATGTAACGATAAGTCATCATTTAGATCATGCGATAAATTCGGGCCGATTGTGGTTAAAGAAGCCAACTGTATAAACCCTTCTTCTCCTACTGATAGCACAATAATTGCGTTCTCAACCGGAATTTCATTATCACATATAGAATCTGTAGTTGGACTTGCTAGTAGCCTAGGATTCGGTACTGCTAATATCGTTTCTATTACAGATAATACAATTAACTTAAATGGAACCACAAGTGAAGCCTTCACAGTACCTTGTGAAGGTAACATTACAGCTATCTCAGCGTCGTTTTCTCCATTAAGATCATTACCTTTAGTAGAAGGATCTGTTACAATCCGGGCTCAAATTTTTCAGGCACCTGCCGGAAGTAATATTTTCACTGGTACAAATGCATTTATTGATTTAACTCCCGCTTTAACATTACCTGTTATAACTTTAGGACAAATAATTTATGCAGCAGGTAATATTCCACCTTTATCTATATCAGTAGGTGATTGTTTATTAATGGTATTTTATATTCCATCAACAACAATACACCTTCCAGTTAATATAATAGGTAGTGCAAGTGCAGGCATTAATATAGTAACAAAATAATAATTTCTACATTACCACCACTTTAGTTATTTCAAATTGTTGTTCTAGTATGAATTATTTTAGTGTTATTACTCCGCTACTTTTACAACTGCTAATGTAAAGTAAGATAGATCCCAAAGCTTTATTGATAGTAACTGAATAAATAGAGGACTATAATGTTTTAGTTTACTCTTACCGTAATCAGCTTGTTTAGTATAGATTATTTGTAGAATAATTAGACTAGGCCACAACAAAACTATATCTACACAAAACAGTCTACTGATACCTTTATCTCCAAACAAGAAGAACGGTAGGAGCATCCAAAAGCCAAGAGAAAAGTACATATAGCTATAATTTGCTTCCTCTCTATTTTCTTTAGTCAAATAATACGTAGCTTTATATTGGCTAAATGGATTTAATGCCAATTTTTTTATATCTGCAGCATCTTCAGTGCATTCTTTCTTCAATCTTTATTACTAAGCCAATTCTATTCATTAAGCCATTTGATTAATTCTCTATCAAAAATATCCGGTTGTTCAAACATTGGGTTATGGCCACTTTTTTCAAAAATGACCTTCTGAACATTTTCATTTGAATAATCAATGACATCCCAGAGCGAAACAGGAGCGACTAAATAATCATATCTCCCTAACCCTACAAAAATAGGCTTATCTAAGTGAGCCATAGATTGGATTAGATTTTGTTCAGCAAAAGCTACACCCCAAAGGTAATCAATAACTTCCATATTTGTATAGACGCCATCCCACATATAAGCAGCATCGAACGTATAATCATAAAAGCTATGCGCCCCCATGCGAATACACATATGCACAAATCGTCTTTCAGGATCATTGTGAATATCCTTCTCTAAAAAAGCAATATCATGCTCGAATTGCTTTGTACGCTCAGCACTAGCAGTCTCATTAAAAAATGAAAAACTTTGCTGCTGCCTCTCTTGACTGTTTGTCGGTGCTGAATTTAATAAAATGACCTTCTGAACATACTGAGGATATTTTTCGGCATATGCCAAAGCCATAAATGCGTGCCCAGAATGTCCTAAAATGATGAATTCCTCAAGCTTTAGCCATTGTCTTGCTGTTTCGATATCCTCAACAATTTTCTCTAAAGTATAATCTTCTTTCTTTAAAGAACGTGGAGGCTTCGCGAAACCTCTATGATCTAAGAAGATAAATTGAAAATGTTTAGATAAATTTTCCGAGAACAAGCGCGGATAATATACACTGCTACCCACTACCAATATCGGCTTACCTTGTCCCTTCACACAATATTTTAAATCAAATCCTTCACTAAAGATGCTTTGATAATTATTCATTATAATCGTCCTCTTTTCTTTTTATATAGAAGAGCTTCACATTGTACTCTTCGTTCTATCACTCCCTTTCTTTTTAACATTCCCGTGTTTTCTCCATAGAACGATCAAGCATTCTTATTCACCCCATTATTATTTTATTAATTGAAAAACGAGCGTTGAGCCACTTCGTTGTTGTCGATTTCCTACAGATACTTACTTTATATTTATCTATTTAATATGCCTGATAATATAGAAAAGTGAAATTTTTAAAACTTGAACCAAGTATACAATATGAATTCAAAAGTTTAAAATTATTAAATATTAGAAAAAATAGAAAGATAGAGGATGCAAAAAATGGATAAGCGAGTACAACATATCATTACATTAAGAGAGAATGCTCGATTGGAAGAAGCAAATCAATTAATGGTTGCTTTAGTTAAAGAAGAGCCTGAAAATGGATACTACCAATTTCAATGTGCATGGACATATGATTCATTAGGAAAAGAACAAGAGGCTGTCCCTCACTATGAAAAAGCGATTCAATTAGGACTTAAACCCGAATTTTTAGTAGATGCTTATTTAGGATTAGGCAGTACCTATCGTGCATTAGGGCAATATGAACAGTCAAAACGTATTCTAGAACAGGCCCTAAGTGAGTTTCCAGAAGCCGAACATTTAAAGGTTTTCTATGCGATGACACTTTATAATCTTAGCGAGCATTCAAAGGCTATGGAAACTTTATTAAACACAGTAATTCAAACTACTAATCATAAAGGGATAAAACAATATAGCAAGGCCATTAAATTTTACAGCGATAAGCTAGATCAAACTTGGGAATAACACGATAAAAGATCAGGCTCCTATTTGAACCTGATCTTTTCATATTATTACATAGACCTAAAACCCCGTTAAAGTAAATTACTTTGAGTACTCGATAAATTCAGGATTCTACTTGATAAGATAGTGTAAAAGAAGGTTTTCATTGAAACGACTTATATAATCCAAGTTATTTAAGTGTGAACATTTCAATTTGAAAAACCCCGTGGCAAAATAAGAACACACATTCCCTCTCTCTTAATTTTCTTAACGGGAATATTTTGTTATGATAATAAATTGGGTGCGAGAATATATGTTGTAATTATAATATATAATGTCGGATAATCTGTTGGTTTATACAGCGATGAAAAACAAATTAGTCAGCGATTGATTGAAGTGAAGACCGAGCTACTTCTTTTGGCTTAACATCATAGATGATACTCTAGAGCGAGTAAAGAGACGAAGTCTTATCGACAGCCCCCAGGACAGCGCTCAATCGAAATGAAAATCAGCCCTAGTTCTTGTTTTAAGGTAAAATTATTGATCAAAACATGCTCTTTTTTGAATGTGATAGATAACTTCTTAAAGCTTGTTTATTTTTGAAATCCTTTTCGCACAAAATTCCCCCCGTTAGCTGTAGCAGTTGGCCTATCTCCTTAGAATGCATTTTACTTCTAAATAAAGTGATTAAACATTTAAACACTTTCTAAATTGTTTCTAACAGATTTCTTCCTATTGGGAATTTTACTCCAATATGTAAAATATCTTAATAACCATTCAACTGGTCCCATTTTAAAATACTTTAACCAAACAATACTAAAAGTAATTAAAATAGCGTGGATTATAAAACACACAATTAATGAATTAATAGGTATAAAACCAATTATGATACTATACACAATTAGTAAAAGACTTTGTGCAAGATAATTTGTTAAAGACATTTGTCCATAGAACTTTAATGGTGTTAATATCACTTTTGCCTTGTCCCATTGTAAAATAATAAGAAAACTGCTAGCAATGATAGAAGCTACCGTATAACTTTCTAATATTTCAGGTACCACCGGATGAATCTCTAACTTCTTTACATAAAATAAAGATGCATAAATACAAATATTAACGATTAAAAAAATCGAAATATACTTTAATTTTCCATAGACATTTTCAAAAAATTTAAATTGTCCCATCGTATAGCCTAGCATCACCAGTGCAAACCATTGACTTATGTAGGATAGGGTGTATAGCCATACTTTAAAATCATCATAATACGGCGGTTGACAAAAAGCTGTAACTATAGATACGGCTATTATTGTAACCGTTACTATTAAGTTGGTCCACTTATTTCTTTTAAAAAATATTACAATAAACAGGCCAAGTACAGCATAAATCGTTAATACATCATTAATTCCTGGCGGTGCATAAAATGTATGGATAAGTCCTAATACAAATAAAAAACAGATTCTACGTAAAAACAAAGAGTATCTATTATTTACTTTTTGATTGGATCGATTCATAAAAAGATAGCACCCAGATCCAAATAAAAAGAATAAAATAGGGTAAAATTTTCTGTTAAATATTGAATATAGTGCGCCGTGTAACTCGCTATCAGAAAAAAAACCTAACATTTGGTAACCATTTACAATGAGTATTCCCAGCAAAGCAAATCCTCGTAAGTAATCCATAATATCTATTCGTGTATACGAATTTAGTTTATTCATTTCAATTCTCCTAATATAATTATATTTATAGTATTAAAAATCCCCAAAAATTAATTGTGTGCTTCACATACAACCTTCGCAATTTTCATTTAACCGATAGTATTGAGGCTTCCATCTCCCCATTAAATCAATAAGTACTAATTTAATTAACTCACGCTTTTCCATTTTTCCTCCTTAGGAACTTAATAAAAGTTCAATATCCATTTGATTTTTTGGATTTTCTTAATATCTGGCTAATTTTTTTGTAATCTGCAAGTATCTCTGTTAAATCTGTAGATGATAAATCATAATTAGATTTGATTTCTTATTTAAACCATAACTACAAAATATAGTAATCAACATTCCTCCCATACCAATAAGGTTTGCTATTAGAAAACTCATTGGTTTTATTATTACCTTAAGGATATATTTTTTCTTTGTTCAAATGAATAACTGTCCCCTTACAATTGGAAATATAATCTTACTAAATTGTAACGATAGGAAAAGCTACATCTCGAATAAAACTATGGAAATTATTTGAATATCGATAATAGAATCCACTTAATCTTTATATAATTTTTCTCATGCAATCTTGGATCTCTTCTAAAACTAAAACGGAAAGGCATTAGTATTACTACTTCAAGAAATTGTATTATATCCAATAGCTGTTACTTTCATGAAAAAAGGCAGTAGTAACAAGGATCTGTACCTTGTTACTACTGCCTTTCTGTTATGTAGAATCAAAATATATAAACATGTAGAAAACTTTGTATAATTTTGCACCGGTCTACTATAACCTTAAAAACTGATGCTATTGCTTCCCAATTTATTTATTCCAAGCTAACATCTGCTACACGGTACTGCTCTTACATACACACTCGTACTACATAATAACTCTTCATGCTGTACATATGTTAGATTATCATAACGCTTCCAGATGTTGCAAAATTCCAACTTTATCATACAATATCCATTACTGAAATCGCGCTAGGCATTTAAATCATTTTCCCTGCATGTAATGATCTTTTACAAATTGTCCTCTCTTATAGGCAATTCCTAACAACTTGAAAAGAGCCTGTGTCGATTCAACACAGGCGCTTAACGTGACTAAAAAAGTTTTAATACAAAACATCCGTTTGGCGATTCTATCTAAACCAAATGTCTTCATTACCATACCCATAACTAAAACAGATAATCCTATGAAGGAACCATACTATTCGTTAATGGTAAAAAGTTGTGGTCATTTCAAGTGCTTTAAGTGGCTCTTTGATTGAATCAAGCGTATAGACAAGTTTTTCGTCCTGCCAAACAATCAAACTCCCTGATTTATAAACATCTAAGCGTGCAAAACCGTTTTGTTTTGGAATTGGTAGCATATGTGTTTCTAGAAATTGGGTTGCCTGTTTTGCAAGCTTCACACCTGCTTCTGGATTGTCTGTTCGTGTATGTGTTTCAATTGCCCATCTACCCTCATTCCAACCAGTCCATAAAGAACCAGCTCCTGCATCCTGATAACCTTTAATGTTATAGCCAAGATCAACCTCTTGACCACCATTTAGACTAAAGTTCACAAAAGCAATTTGCTCATTTGCTTCTTTAGCATTCTGATATTGCTTTACTACTAGTCTTGCAATTACAGTAGCTGTCTTTGAATTTTTAAGCTTCGGATCATTGATTGGCAAATACTTTTTACTTTCAAAAAATAGTATTTCAACTTGGTTAGCTTCCGCCTTCGTTGTTGCAGTTAAAAATGTACCATCTGATATCGGAAGCCCTTTTGGTAAAGTTATAGATAAATTAGTTTTAAGCTGGCTCTTAATATTTTTTAGTACACCAGCCTGTGTAAGAGATGCTTCTGTGTTTCTCTTATTTGTTTTGGACGGTTCCTGATTTTCGTTTGATTGATGCTCTTCTTGTGACTTGTTTGGTTCGTTAGATTCTTGCTCCTTTTGCGGCTTGCTCGGCACGTTAGATTCTTGTTCCTCTAGTGGCTTGTTTGGCACGTTAGATTCTTGTTCCTCTAGTGGCTTGTTTGGCACGTTAGATTCTTGTTCCTCTTGTGACTTGTTCGGCACATTAGGTGTTTCTTCTTTATCAGAGCATGCACTTATTATACTGAAACTTAAAAGTATAGGGATAAAAAGTACTTTTTTCATGGCATTTGCCCCCTAATTTCTTGTCATTATTCAACTGAAACTTTTTATTATTTGAGTTCATTGATTTCTTTCGTCAAATCATTAAACTTTTGACTGGCGTAGCATATCCCTATTCTTTGCCGTATCAAGTATCTCTTGTCTTTAAGATTAAACGAAGAACAGCTTTGTCTTCAAGTGAACAACTTGTTACACCTCTAATGGAATTAGAGTTCTTTAATGTGAAAGATCCCTCGTTTATGCTCAGGTTTTTCTATTCTTTCACTTCTTTTAGGGTCACTTTAATACGAGGATAATAAATACTCGTAACACCTTCAAAAGCGGAATCCGTGCCAATTAATAACCATAATTCTCCATTATTATTGGTTTCAACCATAAAAGGGCGTTGGTTATTATTAAAATGTTTTACCTCATACTTCTCACTATCTATTGTCGTTTTTTGCAAGTCCCCAATAATAAATGCATCTTTACCTTCTACTCCTTGGTTCCCTTTATCAATATTCATTAAATAAAATCCTGTTTCATCCATAACCGGGATCGGTTCCGTATTGGTTGCACCAATTTTCACAAATACACTTTTACCAGGAGATCCACCTACACCTATTTCATCTTTAGCATTTGTGGCTATATCGAAATCAAATGTCACACTATATTTTGTATTCGGTTTTAGCCGATCATTTGTATCCAATCTCTTCTTAACAAACATAAATAAATCGTCACTTCCATTATATCCACTTAAGTATAGACCTTTTCGTTTATTGTTTATCTCTTTAGGTAGTTCCTTAAGGGAGAATTGGAGCTTATAACGAACTTTATCTTTATGTGGATAGTCAGAAAATTCACCAATCCATCCACTTCTATCCTTGCTAAAAGTTGATTCAACAATGATATCATCGTAATTTGTTACTATCTGGTCTACATCTATAAGTGTGACAAACGATGTTTTATTTAACAATAAAATCTGTTCTGTGGTTAAATCTCCAGCAAAACCACTAATAACGGTATCATAAGTATATCTTCTTGGAAATTCGCCAATTTCCTTTTCAAGTTTCGCATAGTCTTCTTTGTTGAATGTTTTATTAAAACTAACAATTACTGAGAATACATCCGATGGCGAAGCTCCCTCAATCTTTCGAGTTAGTTCTTCTGTTATTTTATATGGGAGAATGTTTACATCTTGTACATTACTGTCTGCTGCTAGTGCCGGTTTAGTCATATTTAATCCTGAAACTGCTCCGCAAAATACTAACGTTGTTGCCACTATTAATGGAATTTTTTTATTAATCATATATTGACCTCCTAAAATTAGATTCAGTTAATAGACGAGAATATGATTGGATTTTTTTCAAAAATTCTAATCCGAGAGTATCAAACTCTGCCATAAATTTTTTTGAACTAGTAGGATGCACTTCTATTAAACCCTGCTTATTTGCGGTTAAAACTCACTTAATTATCTTTAATCAAATGGGTAATACAGCACAACTCTTTTTTGTAAACATTTGTAAGTTTATAAATTTTTAACCATTTTGTACAACGATAACTTTGGTTTATTGATTTCACCTGTAATCTGGTAGCCTATCCTCTGATACAATTTAATGGCAAGATGGTTCTCTTTCTTTACCGTCAGAGAGCATTTGGCAAAGCCTTGCAGGCGGGCCTGTTCCTCAGCAAACTCAAGCAGCCTGGTACCTACTCCTAGTCCCCGGCTTTCGGGCAATAATGCAATTGTTCCGATGTGAAACTCGTCATCTTCTCCCTCCTTCATGGTGATCATAGAATAAAACATTTTAATATTCAGAATGTTATAAATAACAAGGCCCAGCTTTCGGAATGAAAGCAACTGTTTAAAAGTTGGCCATGGAAGACGATTTAAAACGGGTATGGGATAGCAAGTAATCATCCCTAAAGTTTGCCCGTCCATTTGAGCTTCATAAGCGTATTGATGACTAAAACGATTGTTCTCCTGCCGCCATAGGGTACTAAATGTTCCTTCAACTTTGTTCTTCTCCTCTGATCCTGCAAGTGGAAACGCCATATATTCCAATGCCATTACATTTAGCTTGGCGCCGACCATGGATCGATGATCAGCCTTTACAATAGTGAATTGATTCATTCCCTAGTCTCCTTTTCTCTTTCTATATTATTGATGTTAATTATCATGTATTTATCAGTTCAATCCCCTCTGAACTCGTCCTTAGCTTTGAAACCATGATAAAACGTATTTAAAAAAAGCTCTGTAGCCGATTTTTTAGGCACATTACCTTCATGTACCTGTTCCCATGTATGGAAAAGCAGGGCATAAAGCGTATTCAAAATCCATTCGCTGCTAACCGTTTGCTGAAAGTAACCTCTTTGTTGTAACAGCTCAATAACGCGTCGTATGGGTTCCCTTACCTTCACTTCGGCTTCACCTAATTCTTTGTTGTTGAATACAGATGCATCATGACCTAGAAAATAGATTTTGTCACCTAAGGGGATTAACGCTTCAATGAGTTCCGGGATATAGTTTTCGCTGCTTTCCTCATCCAGTGGAATTTGGTTTACGGTATCACTTACCAGTTGTATAGCCCGATGGCCCAAGAACAGCATCAATTTCTCTCTGCTTTCGACGTAGCGATGAAGTGTAGCAATGCCAATTCCCGCATATTCCGCAATTTCATTCATCGAAGCAGTAGGATTTTCAACAAGCAATATAGTAGCCGAATCAAGAATTGCATTAAATCTCGCTTCCTTCAACGCTGATAATTCTTTCTTCATCATCAATCTCTCCCTTTTTCTGTATAAAGTCGTCATTTTTTGATAGATAAACATATCATTTGAAATTAGCATAAATCATTTAAAACAAAGTGTCCAGCAGTTGAATGTAGCTTTTCAAAAAGAATTATACTACTGAAACGGATAGTACTTTGAATGTTCTATTTTTAGCATTTCATTGTTTAAATGACGATGAAGAAATTAAATCAATAGAGAAAATGAATGACATTACTTGGTTTTTTAAGCAATTTCTCACGATGAGCTCCGATTGTACTTCATTTATTTGCAGAATATTTTTTTAATATAGTTGGTTTCTGCATAAGGTTATCGGTTTACTTTAAAATTCACTTCCGGGTATTTTGTCTTCAGCCTTTTAAGGATTGAGCCGTCATCTTTCTGTTTTACATACTGGTCAAAAAATGCCAGGCTGAATTCGTTGATAATGCGATGAACTTCCTTTGGTTTTTCCCCTGGGCTCTGCAACAGAGGGGAGAACAAATGTAAATCAGTGAAGCTTGTATGATCCGTATGAGGAATGACCATTGACATACCACCGCCAGCTAACCCACGTTCATATCGTTCCCTCACTATATAGGGATCTGCTTCATCAGGCTCCTCTGCACTCATGAGCAGAAATGGTTTTCCAATCCCACTTTCAGGTAAAGTTTCCCCATACAATGTGCCATCCATATCGATGGCTGCTTTGACACGAGAATCTTTTGCAAGTATTTGTGCTGCGGTAGCTCCACCGTAAGAGTGCCCAAACATCCCAATTCGCGAGGTATCGAGCCTTCCTGTAAAGAAGCCAGTCTCATCGTTTTGGTTAAGTTTCTCGATTTGATTAAGCACAAAGGTAACATCTTCCTCCCATAATTTTATGTGTCTATCTCCTTCGTCATCTGTTAAATTGACGGGCTGTACGTAAGCAGTTCGACCATCTGGAAAGACGGTAGCTGCAGCATCAAAGGTATGATCGATACTTAGAACAATATATCCTTGACTAGCCAACTCCTCAACTTGAAACATGTTTTGATTACGAAAACCATTAAAACCATGAGAGAAAAGTAATATCGGATAATGATTCTCTGAGTCTGAGAGTTGTAAATCCATAAACGAATGAGATTTCACCAAATCCATGTGGCTGAATGCAAATGCAGGAATAGACAATGTTTTTTCCAATCCCTTGGAGAGCTCATTTATGTTACGAATATAAGGTTCTCGATCCCCCTTGCTTTTTTCATCTGCAGGATACCAAATTTGCACCATCAGTTCGCGTCGATCGGTTGGATTTTTCGAATAGGGTTCATTTCTCTCATGATCAACCCAATGATATAGCTTCGTACCGACCCTATGTGGGCCAGTTGGTTCTTCTAATGAAAATACTGGCATAAATAAGGGTAGCGCAACTGCTACAGACAAATAGATGCATAACAACAAAGTCTTAACTATGAATATACCCCAGCTGCTAAAGCGCTTTTTATGCCCAGCTAATAAATAGCATAAAATCAAGATAACTGGGGATACATAAGCCGGAATCATTTGCCATCTAAAACCTTCTACCAATAGTTGAACTGTAACCATTACAACGGCAACCAAAGTAGCTAATTTAGACCACTTTTTCGTTTCCCTGCCTACTAACAGTATCCAACTCAATAGACTAAAATTTACAACTATCAATACAACTTCCCAGAAATTCATTGGCCTATCTCCTTTGAATGCATTTTACTACTAATAAAAGAGGTAGTTTTCAGTCTGAGCAAAAGCATATGCTTAGTAATCGTTTCATCTGCTCTACTCCTTTCTTCCTATCAAAAACTTAAAATGCCCAGCTACCTTTACGGAAAATTGGCTCTACAGTTCCATCTGGTAAAATACCGTCGATGTCCATCTCACTGCTGCCAATCATAAAGTCCTCATGTGTTACTGAAATATTGGCACCTAACGCTTCAAGCTGATCGTTTTCTAAATCTCTTCCACCTTCTAAGCAAGTTGGATAAGCTTTACCAATCGCTAAATGGTTCGATGCATTTTCATCAAACAATGTATTAAAATATAAAATCCCCGATGCTGAAATTGGCGATTCATGTGGTACAAGTGCTACCTCACCTAAATAGCACGAGCCTTCATCCACATTCAGAAGCTCCTGTAATAAATCGTGCCCTATCTGTGCTTCGGCTTTAACAATTTTTCCTTCTTCAAATGTCAGTTTAAAGCCGTCGATAATATTCCCTTGATATACTAATGGTTTTGTATTGCTTACATAGCCATTTACACCTTGTTTCATCGGTAATGTATATACCTCTTCTGTCGGCATATTAGCCATAAAGATCGTATCATCTGACGTTTTACCACCTCCAGTAATCCATTTATGCTGTGGCGCTAATGCAATTGTTAAATCAGTACCTGGCGTTGTATAGTGAAGCTTCGCATATTTTTTATTGTTTAGTAGGTCCGCGCGAGATTCTAAATTTGTTACATGTTCACGCCATTTTTCAACAGCATTACCTTCACCGATATGAACAGTTTTAAAAATAGCCTCCCATAATGCAGGTACTTGTTCCTCAGCTGCTAAGTTTGGGAACACCTTCGATGCCCACTTTGGTGAGGGAACTGCTACCATCGACCAAGCGATTAAATCCTTCATTACTGCGTTGCGATTGTTTATCAGAGCAGCTCCTGATACCTTTTGATAGGTAGCTAGACGATCTGTTGGAATACCTGTTAATTTATCAGGGTCTGCAGCATCAATCCACAATAGTGCTCCTTTACGTTCGATTACCTCATCACGCATTTTGACTATCCACTCTGGGAAACGATTAAATTCTTCATCTGAGGCATGCTCAAAGTAAGCACGATCCATTTCCACATCCGAAAAATTAACATGAACACGTCCTGCCCCAGCCTTATAAGCCTCTTTCACAACTAAACGGGCGAAATCCAATGCATCCACAGATGTATTGACTAATAAGTATTGCCCTGGTTGAATATTGACACCGACTTTTACCAAAAGTTCTGCATATGCTTGTAATTTTTCTTCAAACGTCATATTATTTACCTCGCTTCTGTCCAATTGTTTTTTATCATCCGCTCGCTTGTCTTCATACCATACTTTCTGTACAGGTTTCTCAGAAATTTCTCTTGACCACTTTTCATACGCTTTTTCTTCACGATATGACAAAAAAAAATGGGGTTTTTTATCACTCATATATTTACCTCCTAAACTTTGATTCCGTTAATAAGTTTTTCTTCATCGTTCACTCCTTTCTTTGTATAAAGTCGAAATTTTTGATAGATAAATATATCATTTGATATAAGAATAAATCATTTTAAATGAATTATCAAGCTATTAAAACTCATTTTTTTCAAAAGTTTGGTAAAAACTGTGTAAATCTAGGTTCTACAGTCAATAATAAAAATCCATTTTCACAAGAGATTAATCAAAATGGATTCTTTCTTTTTGAATGAACATCAATTAAATGAGTCCTGTTCAACTAACCACCGTTAGTTGAACAAAATTCCTTACCCCACTTTGGTGAAGGAACTACTACCATCGAACAAGCGATTAAAGCCTGATAAGCCTCACTCACAACTAAATGTGCGAAATCCAATGCATCCACAGATGTCTTGATTAATAACTCCTTGGTTATATATTTACACCAATTTTTACCGAAAGTTGTGCATAACCTTGTAATTTTTCTTATAACGTCATAAGTATTTACCTCGCTTCTGTCATTGTTTTTATTAATACCTTAAAGATATATATTTGCTTTGTTTAAATGAATAACTGTTCCCTTACAATTTGAAATATTATCTTACTAAGTTGTAACGATAATAGAATCCACTCAACCTAATTATTTCTCAGCAACTCTTAGATTTCTTCTAAAAACTAAAGCAGCTAATAGATTGTCAATAAAAATCTTTTAAATTAAAAAACACTTCATGCTATACTAAAAAGCGCAACTCAAATAACCCTCCGAATTCAATTCGGAAGGTTTTTGTTGTATTAAAAAATACTGTAACTACATGGTTTCTTGGAAATGGTGTTTTCGTTTTTAAAATCGCATAAATCCATTGTAAAAGCTTATTTGCACAAGCAGTAATAGCTATTTTATATGGCTTTTCTTCCTCACGTTTTAGATCGCAGGAGGCTCGTAATCGCTTATTTCGTGCGATAGTTTCAGGTGTTGTTTTCTTTTTCCGACTATCTCGAATAGAACAACGAACAGCTGTATAAAGCATATGGCAAAGCCTGGGTAGCCGCATTTGGTAATGTGATTTTTTGTGCCTTTAAAGCGACCTGATTCAAACATACTGGGATCTAGTCCTGCAAAGGCTACTAACTTTTTCGGATGATTAAACCGATCAATTTCTCCGATTTCTGAAATAATTGTGGCAGCGATTTTTTCACCAATACCGGGAATTGATTGGAGTAATTCATATTCTTCAAGTCCACAGTATAGCGGTTATCAGTGGTATATTACTGGCCATTCACTAGGTGGTTACTTAGCTGCTAAAACTTATTTAGATATTTGATCAGTTAATTGGTTAAACAGTACTACATGGAAAATGGTGTATATGATATCCATAGTGACAAAATGGTCTATTTTGGATTTAAAGGGGCTGTACCATCAAGCATTCCAACTTACAAAACAATAAACTATTCTCCAAATGGTAGTATATCAGGAGATTTAGTAGGCTATTACATTTATTCGTTGACTCATAAAAAAGCAGTTACTGACAATCATGGAATTCCTGCTTTAACACCCTATGTAAGTAATTAAAAGTTCATTGTATTCAATTTTAAAAGCAAGTGTACATTCAGTATACTTGCTTTTTATTTTTTTCAATAAAATAACACAAAGCAGAAAATGTTCAAACTTTTCTATAAAAAATTTATACTAATTCATACGAGGAGAATCCATTTTGATCAATCTTTTTTCAAAATAGATTCTTTTTATACATCGTAAAATGCCGGTTTGTGAGGTGTTTTTGATCAAACTTTATTTTAAAGCTACAGTTTCAGATATTGCTTCCTTATTTAGCAAAAAAAGCTCTTCAAATATCTCAATTGACCGATCATCCCCAATCTCATGGCGATTAAATCACTGTAGCCTGTATCAATCTGTAGATATGGTGTTTAACCAGCCGCCAAGGAATCTCCAATTGATAGGTAATTTTCATTTTGAGTAAAAGCAGATGAAACAATGAAAACATCGTGAGTATTGATCTCCTAATTAAACTTAGGTATCGTTTCATCTGCCCCACTCATTTCTTCCTATAAAAAGCTTAAAATGCCCAGTTACCTTTACGGAAAATTGGCTCCACAGTTCCATCTGGTAAGATACCGTCAATGTTCATCTCACCGTTGCCAATCATAAAGTCCTCATGTGTTACTGAATTATTTGCACCTAACGCTTCAAGCTGATCGTTTTCTAAATCTCTTCCACCTTCTAAGCAAGTTGGATATGCTTTACCAATTGCTAAATGGTTCGATGCATTTTCATCAAACAATGTTTTAAAATATAAAATCCCCGATGCTGAAATTGGTGATTCATGTGGTACAAGTGCTACTTCACCTAAATAGCATGAGCCCTCATCCACATTAATAAGCTCCTGTAATAAATCATGTCCTACCTGTGCTTCAGCTTTAACAATTTTTCCTTCTTCAAATGTCAGTTTAAAGCCATCGATAATATTCCCTTGATAAACCAATGGTTTTGTATTGCTTACATAGCCATTTACACCTTGTTTCATCGGTAACGTATAAACCTCTTCTGTCGGCATATTAGCAATAAAGATCGAATCATCTGGCGTTTTACCACCAACAGTAATCCATTTATGTTGTGGCACTAATGCAATTGTTAAATCAGTACCTGGCGCTGTATAGTGAAGCTTCGCATATTTTTTATTGGTCAAAAGGAGCGCACGAGACTCTAAATTTGTTACATGTTCACGCCAGTTATCAACAGCATTGCCTTCACCGATATGAACTGTTTTAAATATAGCATCCCATAATGCCGGTACTTGTTCCTCAGCTGCTAAGCTTGGGAACACCTTCGATGCCCACTTTGGTGAAGGAACGGCTACAATCGACCAAGCGAATAAACTTTTCATAACGGCGTTGCGATAGTTTTTTAGAGCAGCTCCTGAAACCTTTTGATAGGTAGCTAGACGATTTGTTGGAATACCTGTTAATTTATCAGGGTCTGCAGCATCAATCCACAATAGTGCTCCTTTACGTTCGATTACCTCATCACGCATTTTGACTATCCATTCTGGGAAACGATTAAATTCTTCATCTGAGGCATGCTCAAAGTAAGCCAGATCCATTTCATCATCTGAAAAGTTAACATGAACACGTCCTGCCCCAGCCTTATAAGCCTCTTTCACAACTAAACGGGCGAAGTCCAATGCATCCACTGATGTATTGACTAATAAGTATTGCCCAGGTTGAATATTTACACCAACTTTTACCGCAAGTTCTGCATATGCTTGTAATTTTTCTTCAAAAGTCATATTATTTTTACCTCGCTTCTGTTCAATAGTTTTTGAATTGTCCTCCACTGCTTACCTATATGCCATACTTTTTGTACAGGTTTTCCAGAGATTTTATACGTATATTCATTACGATATGATAATAACGTTGTGGCTAAATCTTTTTGTAAACTGGAAAAACTAAATATCGGATTAAACTATGAAAATTATATTATTTGAATAGCGATAAATATGGTTTTACCCAATTCAACTGCATAACTTCATCATTTCGTTGCATGATACCACTCGATGCTTTAATTAAATTACTATAGCCCTCATAATCCTTAGCATAAAGTAATATAAGTAAAACTATTATTAATACTAAAAGCTACATTAACTCTTAATGCATAATCGGCTTTAATTCGTGTTTCTTAAAGATAGGCACATACTAAGTTAAACGGTATAAATTCGTATCGTACTGGCCACAGCACAATTAGAAACCTGGTTTTCCTTTAGGAATGCTACTAAATGCTCCATTCTTATTGTACTTTTTAAAATGTCCGCTTCAAAAATCCCTCAATAAAGCACTTTGTTCTAATTCCTTCTCTTCACTTTCGTCGCTCCATACTTTTAGTATTTTTAAAGAAAGAATGTTTGGAGATACTTCAGTTTCTTTCAAGGGATAAATATAAGTTTAAGGATATTTTAAATTATATAGGCGGAGCTAAAGGGAATCTCCATCATCACCTTATGATATTGCAATCAGCAAACCTTATACACGTACATCTGTCTAGTAATAATCAATTTTATCTTAGTACACGTACAGAATTTACGATTGAATTAAAGGAGGAAATGGTAGATTTTATTCAAAATGCTAATGCCTAGTA
This sequence comes from Lysinibacillus sp. NPDC096382, assembly GCF_044762845.1. Taxonomy (NCBI): domain Bacteria; kingdom Bacillati; phylum Bacillota; class Bacilli; order Caryophanales; family Bacillaceae; genus Lysinibacillus; species Lysinibacillus sp. NPDC096382. Next base: position 75,031 of record NZ_JBIWFC010000013.1, on the reverse strand, counting down.
TTGTTTGTGAAACCAAGTCCTAAATATTTAAGAATAATAGAATAAACAAAAGCCGATAATCCCTTAACGTACAGGAAATCGGCTTTTTCTATGCGAAAAATTGCTTAGCGTACAAAATTTGCGTTTTGTTGTTGGTACCCCTACTATCACGACTTTTTATAAATTATCCATTTAGTGCATAAGAGAATTAATTAAATGAAACAGGTAATACATCTATACACCGTACAGTAGCCGTATTACGTCGCTTAGGTTCCGATACCAGTTGTAAACGTCTAGGCGATTCGAGTAAACATACTATTAATTGTTGAATTGCTAGTTTACCAAACAAAGTCCCTACACAAGAATGCGGACCCCAACCGAAACCAAGATTTGGTTTTGCAGATCGATTTAGAATAATTCTATCTGGGTCGGGATATACTTCAGGATCTCTATTAGCAGCAGCAAGTAAAGTTAAAACAATTTCACCAGGTTTAATGATAGTTTCCCCAATTTTAGTTTCCTCAACTGCAAAACGACTTGTTCCTGTTGCTGGTCCATCATATCTAATTAATTCATCAACTCCAGAGTCAAGTAACTCTTGATTTTTAAATTGATCAAGAATATCTGGGTGTTCTAACAGTACAAGTAGAGCATTACCAAAAGATGCATATAACGTACCAAAGCTTGCCGTAAACATTGTGCCTGTAGTGTTACGCACATAATGTTCTGGTATATTAGCTTTCTGACTATTTTTTCTTATATAAGATAGAATTCCAGGCTGTTCTTCTGCTGCCAACCATTCTTCAACAAGTTCGTTGAGTTTTTTTCTTGCTGAATTACCGAGTTCTGCATTCTCTGGTACTAATCCGGAGTCCATCTGATAAGCAATAGCATTAGATATTTCTACAATAGATTCTAAGTCTGGTTCTTCTATGCCTAGCAAAATACACGTTAAACTTAATGAAAGCGGAGCTGAAACTTCTTTCATAAAATCAAATTCTTTATTAGAATCTTGTTTTTTGTAAATGTCCTCAATTAAATCATGAACTCTACGTCTAATACTTTCAATATCCTGAGAATTAAAAGCTTTTATCATTAGATTACGTAATGGCATATTAGCAGGCGGATCTAAAGTTTGAAGGTTATTTTTTATATCAGGAATATCAACACCAATACGTCGCAAATCCCTAGCAAACAATTCGTGATTACGAAGAACTTCTCTACAATCTTCATATCTGGTTAGAACCCAAGATTTCATACCTTCATGCCAAAAAACGGGGGAATTTTCACGAAGTTGATGGTAAATCGGGTATGGGTTATTTAATGTTTCCGAATCCAAAGGATTATACTGTAATTCTGTTTTTGTCATAGCAATTCCTCCTACATCTTTTTATGGTAATATCAGTAAATTATTTATAATGTAAGTGTAACTTATGCATACAAAAAATGGAAGTATATTTTCCGAATTGATATTATTTTAAGAATTATTCCATATTATATCTAAAAATTTGTAAAGATCATTTTCGAAATTATATACTTCTTCAAATTGGGTATTTTTAAATCTAGCATATAAAGGAATAACAATTGAATTTTTTATTTAAAAATGAATCGTAATCTCTAAAGCTCTAAAAGCATTTATCACGTTATCACCTGTTTTAACATTATAAAAAGACAGGGAATACGCCCTGTCTTTTTGTAATCATAATTGTTAGCATGTACACCCGTAATAATTAATAAGGTGAACTACATTTTTCTTTACTAAGTATTAATAATTCCATTGCATATAAATTACCTCCTTTCAATGTATCTTTTAAACTGCTTTTTGTTTTAATAAGTTGAATTACATTCTTCCTTACTAAATATTAATAATTCCATTGCATATAAATTACCTCCTTTCAATGTATTTTTTAAGCTGCTTTTTGTTTTAATAAGATGAAATACATTCTTCCTTACTAAATATTAATAATTCCATTGCATATGAATTACCTCCTTTCAATGTATTTTTTAAGCTACCTTTTGGTTTAATAAGTTGAATTACATTTTCTTTACTGTATTAATAATTCCATTGCATGTAAATCACCTCCTTTCAGTGTATTTTTAGGCTGATTTTTGGTTTATTATTTAATAATCCTATATTCAAGATGTGATTTATCACTGTTACTTCACCTTTGGCTATAAATATCACGCAAATTGGAATATTTACACAAAAATCCTTTTTGTCTATTGTTTGTTTAAAAGATTGGAAACTAATAAATTTCGAAAAGCTACTATCAAAAAGTTAAAAAGAAGAAATTCATAATCTAACACCCTATTAATTCTTTATTTTCTATAATATTACATATTACACAATTCTTTTGAAATCCCTTCTATTTTTTGGAATATTTTTTTTATTTAGTCTTTAATTGTTATAGAGGTTTTAAGACAATTAGATTGTAGTATTGAATTGCAGGACTGAATAAATAAAAAAACTAATTAATGGTTTGCGAATTTAAAATGCAGGAAGGTTGATTTCATTAGTATTTACTGTCCAATTTAATAATTTCCGATTTTCCGTTCCACTCCAATTTGGCTTCAACCTTCTCATTTTCAGTTGTATAAACTTCACAACCTGTACATCAGTAAAACAAAAGAAATAACATACTCAAATGGGTTCATTGAAAAATTATTCTTAAATAAACATTTGTAGCAGAGTCAAATACTCTGTTACTTTAAATTAGATTCTTAAATTATTATTGATTGTATCAATCTGTAAAGTCGTTGCCGATGTATATAAAAAAGAGCCTATAATGGCTCTTTCATCGTTTTTTATAAATACTAAGCCTTTAAAACACCTATTCGCTTGTTACGGACGGTTTTAAAGGCATTTGTTTAACAAATGGTACAATTGGAATCTGTACACATAAATCAATTGAATTTGGTAGTTTATATGAACATATCAATAATTGTCTATCTCCTAACTGAATTGCCTGAATTCTACGTCCCTTTTTCAGTTCTTTCACCATCATGTAGTAGTATTTAACCTCTAAGCTGTATGTGAAGCAGTAATGTAAGATATTATCATGTTCTTCATGATATTGGTCGTGGCTCATACTATTTCACTCCTTTAGATAATCGAAATTAGCATTTGAATCAATCGTAATTCTTAATTACAATATAGACGTTCATTTAGATTTTTATACTACTATTAATCAATTATTTTCGTTCTCGGTGAAAGTGAAATTCATCGACTACTATCTTCATTCTGTTAGTTGCTACACGAAATATCAACACTTCTATTGATTCCACCACTTCTAGGGATATCAAATTGAAGAGTTCTCGTTAACTTAAAACAATTCTCCCCCAAACATCATGATTGTTTGTCCGACCCACCATAGAGTAATTCACAAGGCTAAAGGATCTTTCAATAGAAAACAAAAGAAGTGACTACTCAAATGGATTATCGAAAAATTTCTATTAAATAAACATATGTAGCAGAGTGAAATACACTGTTACTTTACTAAAAAAAAGAGCAAACTTTCGTTTGCTCTTCAAAATGCTTCTTCAGATTAAGGCTTCCCTTTTTCCACGGCGAATAATCATTCAGTTTATCATGTGTATACCACATTTTAATTCTCATTTAAACCGTAGTATATTCTCTGCTAGCGGGGAAAAAACCTAATCGAGATCCGTAATCTATCAAATTAGATACAAACTTTGCATTAGGTAATTCGCATACCACATCAACTTCTTGTAAAAAACGTTGAGTATATTGACACGTTGGGATTGATAAAGAATTTTCAGCTGTTTCTTCTAGTAAAGGCACCATTAATTCCAAAGCATATTTTTGTTTATCAGACAATGAATCGTCTTTAAATAAGTTCATAAACTGTTCAGTATTTACAATTTTAATAGGATGACCGCTCTGTTTCAAATATTCAACAAACGGTTTCCATTCCAGTTGAACAGGATTACAAATGTGGAAAGTTTCCCCTCCCGTTTCCTTTGTACATACCAATTGTACAATAGCTTTACTACTAAAATCGATAGGTACTAGATCAATATACGTATGAATGTTCGGTGCAATTTGTAGTAATAAGATAGCTTTTATCAAACGATAAAAAGCATTACCTTCTATATTCTCTTGAAACCTCCCATCAAGTGTTTGCCCTACTAGGTTTCCTACACGATACACTGTTGCTGGGACGCCTTCTTTTATTGCTTCTCTCACTAATTTTTCTGCCAAAAATTTACTTTCCACATATACATTTTCTAACTGCTGTCCTCTGTCAAAGTCTTGTTCAGAGAACAAAAATTCTTTAGCATCATGAGGGGCATGTCCAGAAATGCTAATTGTTGAAATATAATGAAAACGTGCACGTGCTTCTTTACTCATGTCTAATAAGTATTTAGTAGATTCCACATTGACTTGGATAAAATGTTCTCTGTCTCCATAATGACGCACATCTCCTCCACAATGTATGATCGTATCTATTTCTTGAATCAATTGTTTTTTTATATTTGGTGTAAGGCCTAGATGTCCTTTGCTCAAATCTCCTTCAATAATATGAACGCGATGCTTCATTTTTTCTAATATAACCTCGCCAAAGTAAAACTGCATTTTTTCTCGTACTTTGTTTTCCATTGAAGTTTGTTTTTGATTCCGAACTAGGCAATAAATCACTGTATCAGGTAGTAATAATAACTGCTCTAAGATATGGGAACCAAGAAAACCTGTTCCGCCTGTTAATAGTATACAACAAGGTTTCTGTTGTGAAGCATGTATTAATGTATCCCATTTCGTATTGTTTTCTTGCTTATCTATATGAATATTATTTTCTTTTTTATACTCTCCCACCGTTGCTCCTATACTGTTTTCTTGTTGAAGCGCTGTATCTATTTTTCGCGCCAGTTTTTCTATTGTACGATAGTGAAAGAAATCCTGTATACGCAAGTTAGGGAAGTATGGTTTTAGTTTCACCAAAGTAGGCATAATTTTTAATGAGTGCCCCCCAAGAGCAAAAAAATCATCTTTTATGTTTAAGTCTTTTATGTTTAATACTTCTGCCCAAACATTAGCTAGTACCTTTTGTGTTTCTGTAACAGGTGGTTGATGATTTCTATTTTTCCGGTACTGTATTTGATACTGTCCTAGTAGTTTTTGAACATCTATTTTGCCATTTTGTGTGACAGGAATCTCGTGTACACAAACATATCCTTTTGGTACCATATATTCCGGTAAAGTAGCGGAAACATGCTTATAGGTTTCTTCAATACTTATTTCTGTTTGGTTATGAACAGTGAAATATGCGTGTAATTCTTTTCCTTCTACATCAGGTAGAACCACCGCTTGTTGAATGCGAGGCTCTTGCACAAGTACATCTTCAATTTCTCCTAGTTCAATACGATATCCTCTTATTTTCACTTGTCTATCACGTCTACCCATATATTCTACACTTCCATTTGATTCTAGGCGTACTAGATCTCCTGTCCGATATAAAATAGAATGATTTTCTTTAGAAAACGGGTTAGATAAAAATGATTGTTTGGTTCTATCTGGCTGATTTACATACCCGATTGCTGTTCCTACACTCTCAATGTACAGTTCTCCTATTACACCTATTGGACACAGTTGCATGTTTTCGTTTAAGATATAGACTTTTGTATTAGCAATAGGCTTCCCAATAGGAATCTGGGTAACTGTACTATCCACTTTTGTAGAAACAGAGTGATACAACGAACTAACTGTTGTTTCCGTAGGTCCATATTCATTGACAATCTGTACAGTATCACTCATTTCAGATTGCCATATTCGAATAGCCTCTGCAGATGCAGCTTCTCCTCCCATAATTAGCACACGTAAACTTTTTAATGGAATGAGCTGTTTTGAAGAAACTCCATTTGCTAATTGTTTAAAAAAGGCTGTTGCCACATCTGAAATCGTAATGTTATAAGTAGAAACTGCATCGAAATATGCCTGTGAAGAGTAACGTTGTTCCTCATTTAACAAATGAAGTCTTGCTCCAGTTAATAAAGCTGAAAAAATTTCCGAAACAGACGAATCAAAACTGTGAGAGTAAAATTGAGATAACACATCTTGCTCCGTTATATTGAATGTTTTTGAACGCCATTCCACTAAATTGAGTACGCCAGCATGTCGGAGTAATGTACCTTTCGGATTTCCCGTCGATCCAGATGTGTAAATCATATAGGCTGTGTCTTCCGCTGTATTTTTGTTTAAGATGTCTTGAATCGCAGACGATGCTAACATATCTTCTATTACAGCTACTTGTTCATAATGAGATAGTGATTCTTTTTTTAGAGAATTTTTCGTTAGAATCAGCTTTGCCTTACTGTCATTTAAAATATACGATACACGTTCTGGCGGATATTTAATATCAATAGGCACATAGGTACCGCCAGCTTTGAGAACCCCCAACATACATACAATACTTTCTAAACTTCGGTCTAAGAAAATGGCAACTACATCATTGAGCTGAATTCCTTTTTCAATCAAATAATGAGCAATTTGATTAGAATAATGATTCACCTCTTCATAAGTATATAACCTATCCTCCGTAGAAATTGCGATCGCATCGGGTCTTTTATACACTTGCTGATAAAAACGTTCCTGTATTGATGAATGTTGTGGTATCGCCATATACGTATCATTCAATTTTTGATACATAGTTTTATCTGTATCACTCAATATATTTAATTGACAAAGGGATGTAGTAAAATCTGTTTGTATCATCTGGATAGTTTGCAATAGTTGTTCTGCAAAACGCGAAATCGTTGTTCTTTCAAACAAATCAGTATTATATTCTAAATCCATAATTAGACCATCATCTTCCTCCACAAATGTAAGAGATAAGTCAAATTTACTAATTGCTTGTTCTACAGGTTGTATATCCAATCGATGCAAGTTATGTTGTTGAGCTGAGTTCTGTTGATAACTAAACATAGTTTGGAAAATTGGATTATCATGTGCTCTTCGTTCAGGGTTTACTGCTTCAATTACCTTATCAAATGGATAGTTTTGATGTTGGAATGCCAAAAGACATTTCTCTTTTACGACTTCACACAATTCTTTCATTGTAGCTGCATCTGTTGTATCTACTCGAATTGCAACTGTGTTGACAAAGAAACCTTGTACATCTTCAAATGCTGTATGTTGTCTCCCTGTCACAGGTGTTCCTACAATGAGGTCATTCTGCCCACATATCTGCTGTAAAAATTGCGTGTAAGCAGTGAATAGCAGTATGAATAGTGAAACTTCCTCTTGTTGTGCAAGTTTTTTTAATCCTGCCAAATTTATCTGGTCTATTTTCTTAGAAAGCACCGCACCATGATTTGAAGGAGTACTAGGACGCATTCGATCGTATGGTAGTGATAATTGAGGTAGAACGTTTTGGAACTCTTGTCTCCAATATTTTTTTTCTATTTCCCACGTTCCTAACGAAAGATGTTCATATTGCCATGCGACATAATCAACATATCTAACAGTAGGTTTGGTAGCATGCACAATTTTATTTAGTAATATTTCATCATATACCTCCAATAGCTCCTTTAGAAAACGTTGTAAACTCCATTCATCCATAATAATATGATGGAAATTCAAATATAACCAAGAGCAATCTTCACTCTCTGTGAATAGTATCGTTCGGAATAATGGACCCTGTTCTAAATTAAACTTTTTAGAATCAATCTCCCGTATACACTTCAACCTATATGCTGCTTGTTTACTCTTTTTAATTTTGGTAATATCCACGTGTGTAGCTATCGCGTCTATTTCTTCTCGTATGTGTTGCACAGGCTCCCCTTGCTTTTCCATGAAAACCGTTCGAAAAATTTCATGTCGTTTTACAACTTCATATAAAGCTTTGTTCAACATTTTGATTTGTATACCGGGCTGTATTTGTACCTGGATAGGGATATCATATGTTCGATCTTCTGGATACCTTTTGTATAAAAACCAAAGTCTTTTTTGTGCATGGGATAACGGGTAATACGTTTGTTCAGGAATTTGTGGAATTACGTCTTCAATATCTATAGGATTTAATCGGTCTATATAATCAGCACATGTATGAATCGTTCGATATACATATAAGTCTTTTAAACTTATCTGTACACGGAGTCTGGCATGAATACGATTAATGACTTGGACTGTGAGTAAAGAATGTCCACCAATTGTGAAAAAATCATCTTCGATACTTATCTGTTCAGAATTCATCCGTAAAACTTCTGCCCAGATATTTTGTAATTGTATTTCAGTATCTGTATTGGGTGGGATATATCTATGAGTACGGTTTTCTAATACGGACTCTGCTTGCTTTTGTAATGAGTTATAATCTATCTTGCCGCTCGGTGTTAAAGGAAACTCCTCAACATCTTGCATGTAATTCGGTAGCATAAAATAAGGTAACTTTTCTGAAAGGTATGCTTGAATATCATCAGCAGCCACAATAGCCTCTTTTTGCAATATGTAGAAAGCAATCAATTGCTGATCGCCTTTTTTATTCTGATAAACTATCACAGATGAATGTTGAATAGATGGGTGTCGGAGCATTTGTTCTTCGATTTCTTCTAACTCGATACGATATCCACGAATCTTCACCTGCTTATCTATACGTCCTAAAAATTCAACTTGTCCATCTTGTGTGATAAGACCTTGATCACCACTTTTATATAGTCTTGCCTTAGACGAAGTTGGTAAATTTACAGTTATAAATGATTCTTTTGTTTTATCAGGTTGATTGACATATTTCTGCGCAAGGCTATTCCCACCAATATAAATCTCTCCAGGTACGTACGGTGGACAAATTTGATGCTGTTCGTTCAAAATATAGATTTCTGTATGAGATAACTGTTTCCCAATTGGTATATTTACTTGTGTTTCATTTACCTTGTTGATAATCGGATATGTGGCGACACAGACTGTCGATTCTGTTGGACCATATGCATTTACAATCGGAATTTTTAAATCTACTTTTTCTTGCCATTTTCTTACTGTTTCTGGTAGCAATGTCTCTCCACCAACAAATATATAGTTTAGTGATTTTAATTTTTCTAATTCATGCAGAGACGCTTGCGTTAAGGTATGGAAAAATACAGTAGGTAAAAGACAAAAATTTACTTGTTGCTTCTCAATAGCCTCGATAAAGTGGTTGAAAGATTTTCTTTCTATTTCCGATAAAATATAAAGCCTCCCACCAGTTAACAAACTACTATAGATTTCCCAGACGGATGCATCAAAGATAAGTGATGCAAATTGCAGATGTACGTGATTTTTCTGAAAATGATACGTATCTTTTAAGGATTGTATAAAGTGAATTACTCCCTTATGAGGAATTAATACACCTTTAGGATTTCCAGTAGAACCAGATGTATAAATGATATAGGCGGCATCTTCCGTTACATGTGTTCGTTTCGCTTGCTCAATAATGGACTGTTTAGACATGTCTTCATATAAAATAACTTTTTGATCTAGTTGAATATGTTGTAAACTGAACTTATGACTTGTAATAATATGAGTTGACTCACTATCCTGTAATATAAAACGAACCCGGTCTACAGGAAAATCTGGCTCCACAGGTACATAGGTACCTCCTGCCTTTAATACTCCAATCATTGAAACAACGGCTTCTATACTACGATTCATGATGATACTTACACGGTTTTGTTTTTGAAATCCTTGGCGCAATAAAGTTTGTGCCACTTGGTTCGACAAGACCCGTAACTCTTGATAAGTGATATTTTGTTGACCCATCGTTATAGCAATACGATCTGGGTGTATATCCGCTTGTTCATCAATGAGTTGATCTAATGTCATAGGCGGCACATTTTTCACAGCCAATGTGTTTTGATAAACATCAATATCCTGTGGTAAAAGCAACTCTAGATTGGATATAGGTATGTCACTGTTTTCTATCAATGCCTGTAGTAAATGTTGAAATCTATCTATAAAGTTCTGTATGTCGTTTTCATCATATATACCTGCGTTATAATCAATTTCAATATTTAAAGCATCACTTTGGTTTTGAACTAATCGCCATACCATATTAAACACACTTATTCGATTTTGATGTGTAATGACTTTCGTTTCTAAGTCTTCCATTCTGAAATTCGGAAGTTTCACCATGTTAAATACTGTTGAATATAAAGACGGGTTATTTTCTTCTCGATTCTTAACTTGCTGAATCAAATGGTTCAATGGATAATCTCTATGTGCAATAGCCTCTTTTACTGAGTCATTCACTTTTTGAACTAACTCTGTAAAAGTCTCGGTCGGTGAAAATGCTATACGTAGTGGGACTGTATTCACAAAGTAGCCAAATACCTCTCGCGCTTCTTCGTCACTGCTTCTCGTGTTAATTGGCATTCCAACTACCAAGTCTGTCTGATTTGTCATTTGATGTAATAAAACAACATAGATGCTTAGCCATACACGGTATGAGCTAACTTGCTTTTCCTTTGAAAATTGTTTTATAAGGTTAGATAAAGAAGGCTTTATTGCATATTGTAAAGCTCCTCCTTGATATGTTGGTACAGGTGACTTTACGCAACTTGTTGGAAATTCACTCCACGGTAAGGTACCTTCTAATTTTGTACTCCAATATTTTTCTGAAGTAACATAATCCTCTGTTCCAATATAATTTTGATGTTTATGTAAAAGTTTTTCATACATATGTAGTCTATAATTGTTCTTTTCTATTTCAAAAGTTAGATCTAATGAATAGGCCTGTTCTAAATCTTGCAAGAATAATCCTAAACTCCATCCATCATAAATAATATGATGAAACATCATGTGAAGGAGATATTCATTTGGTTCCAACTGATACAGTTGAAACCGAAACAAAGCATCTGAGGTTAGATCAAATCTTGTGTGAAGATTTAATTTCAAAGATTTGTCCAACATCTGATCTCTTATGGCGCTAGGATAGGAAGACCAATCATAAAAATCCATGTTTACATGAAATTGTTCTTTCCTTATTTGCTTCAGACCGTCATTCGTAGATACAATATTCATTTGTAACGCTACGTGTTTCGCTACAACATATTGCAAGGCCTTTTGTAATTTTTTATGATCTAAGTCTCCTTTTATTTGTATAGAAACGGGTTCATTATAAATGCCCGCTTCTATGTCCATTTGACGTGCCAACCATAATACTTTCTGATTTTCTGTTACATCGTATTGAGCCTCAGTTATCAACTGGGCATTTTCTCCTTTAACAAATCGGTTCATACTGATCCTCCTAATTATTATCAATAGAATACACAATGATAATATTTTAAAATGTATAGTTTTGCTTATATAAATGTGTATAGAAACTCTTGAATGTGAGAAGAGAGGAATATGTTTACTAAAGATTACTAACGCATTTCGCTACGCTTCAGTTGTGGAATTAGTCGTGGCATGACCCTTATAATAATCCAAAGAACTCACTCCAGTAGGACATGCACTTATAAGTATTATGGAAAGGATATTCATTTCACTTACTAGAGGGAGTTGAAAGATTTTGGACTGTTACTAAAAATTGAAGGGAAATAAAATATAAGAGGTATGGAGTTATATTGCTTTTTTTGTTCCGTTACTACACAAACCCCTAGTTCGAGTTTGTAAACGACGCAATAACGGTTACAGTGTAGATTTTAAAAAATCCATTATGTACTTGCTGTGTTAATGAATAACCATCCTCTTTATCAACTATGGCAACCACCCAACGTCAACTAAAACTGAGCTAATCTCGAATGTAAACTTTTCCTACATCAAATTTTATTACCTGTACAAAGTTTTATATTTATATATCGCAAAGCATGGCTATAGTATATGACAGGTAGAACAAATTGTCAAATTTTACCAAAAGAAGCGAGGTAATTGCTCATCTTTTATAAAGCTAGGATGGGTTAAGGATATAAATTCCAATTGCTTGACACAATAGCTCGATAGCAATTATTAGTAATAATAACATAAAAAACCAGTATATTTTTGGAATGAATATGACAAATTATCCTTATAAAACTTCTCCTTCAATATTAGGTTGTAATTTTGCTTTTCAAATATTCTTTGAACTGTACATTCGATTATCAACTAATTTAAAAAGTATTTTAGCAGGTCCTTCTCTCTACCTAATTTTTTATATTGTGTTCTTTTCTATAACCCCTCTTAGCTTATCCTCAGTAGTTGAAGATACAAATCGACTTATACCAAAAGTTCTGATATGCTTGTAATTTTTCTTCAAAAGTCATATTATTTACCTCGCTTTTGTCCAATTTTTTCATTTTAAAAATATAAATTTTCTTTGTTTAAATGAATAACTGTTCCCTTACAATTTGAAATATTATCTTACTAAGTTGTAACGATAATAGAATCCACTAACCTAATTATTTCTCAGCAACTCTTAGATTTCTTCTAAAAACTAAACGGATAGGTTGGAAGATTTGAATTATCAATAATATTCATAAAAAAGGCAGTAGTAACAAGGATTTGTTCCTTGTTACTACTGCCTTTCTGTTATGTAAAGTCACAATGTATAATCATGTAGAAAACTTTGTATGGTTTTTGCACGGATCGACTACAACCTTAAAAACTGATTCAGATATAAAACATTTTAAAATTTTATAAAGGTAATTGTAAACTTTGTATAAGCATTTTTCACACTTTCAACTTTAATAAAAGCTTGATGAGCTTCAATAATCGCTTTTGTTAAAGCCAAGCCAATCCCTGTAGAATCATGTTTTTTAGAATTGCTTGCTTTGTAGAATCGATTAAAAATATGTGGTAAGTCTTCAGCAGCAATCCCTTCTCCAAAATCTTGAATTACGAGCTCTGTATAAATCGGTGCATCCATGACTTGAAGTGTGATTTTCTCACCAGGTTTAGAATGCTCAATCGCATTTTTTAGCAAGTTCATCAAAGCTTCTTGCATCCATAATTTATCGTGGATAACCACTACTTCCTCCGAACCGTCCCAGTCAATTGACAAATCCCTTTCATTGATTATATTTTCCAAACGATTCAAAACTTCATTAATAGTATTCACCAAGTTTAAAGGTTCTTTATTAAATGAAATTGCTTTGGCATCAATTTTCGCTACTTTTAACAAGTTTTGAATTAAAACATTCATTCTGGAGATTTGAATTTCATTATTTTGCAATAATTGAACTTGTTTCTGACGGGGCAAGTCTTCAATCAATAACATTTCATTATAGATTGATATAGTTGAAAGTGGCGTTTTTAATTGATGGGATATGTCTTGCAACATTCGTCCTAAGAATTCCTTCTCTACAAGTAAATCCTTCATATTTTTTCTAATGATGTCTTTCATGGAGCGGAATGAAACCGCTAATTTGGCGATTTCCCCTTCTTTATTTTCATTTATTGTAACTGAGTAATCTCCATCAATTATTTTCTTAGCAATTGAAGTAAGTTGCTTAATTTTATTGAAAATAATCTTGTATTGTATATAGTTTGCCAGAAACAGTATTAATCCGAAACAAATCATTCCCAAAAATATTGTTTGATTAAAGCTAGAAATATGGTTATTTAAAAGTGGAAAAAGTTTCGTCTCCAAATCTTCGTATAATCCATACTGCCTAAAGATTTCTCTCCCTTTCTCCTGATACTTACTTGAATCAGAAGAATTACTTGTTAAGACTTTCATAATTTCTGCTTCATTCTCCGGATTTTGTTCAATCAATTTAGCGGTAATTTCTCCCCAAGCTGTAATAGAATCCGTTTTTAAATGATCGTAAAATATTTGATGTGAAATTAACTGATAAACGATAAATAGAGAAAATAAAACCACCAGTATTATCATATAACCTTTCAATTCGGTATTTTTCATCATCTATACTCGGTTCACATCCTTATCCCAATGATATCCTAATCCTCTTTTAGTAATGATAAACTGTGGATTTTTGGAGTCATCTTCAATTTTTTCTCTTAAACGCATTATGTATACAGATAACGTATTTTCACCAAAAAAAACATCATCTTCTTCTGTTATTTTCAATAGGATTTCATCTCTTTCTAATATTTTGTGAGCGTTTTTCATAAAAGTTAACAAAAGCTTATATTCTAAGGTTGTTAATGGAACAATACCTTGATTTTTATAGACCTTTACTTGATTCATATCCACCTTTATATTTTCAGATATTAAAATCATTGAAACTTCTTCCAATCTAGCTTGTTTGCGTAATTGTACTTTTACTCTCGACATAAGTTCTCTAACCCGAAAAGGTTTTGTTATATAATCATCTCCGCCAATATCTAGTCCCATTACCACATTCGCCTCTTCATCCAAAGCTGTTAAGAATATAATAGCTGTTGCATTATTTTGTTTTTTGAAGTGCAAACATAAGTCATAACCATTTCCATCTGGAAGGTTGATATCTAAGATAGCCAAGTCAAAAATATTATCATTAAATTGGCTTTTCGCTTCTTTTACACTAGTAGCTCTAATCACCTCATAATCTTCATTTCTTAATGAAAATTCAATGGCTAGACCTAGAGCCTCATCGTCTTCTACAAGTAATATTTTATTCAAGTATATCTTCTCCTTCCTCACACTCTATATTAGCAGTTACCATCAAATCAGAATAGCCTGACTATAATAAATAGCCAGGCCTTTGTTATTATTCTTCTCTTATCGTATTTATAATATTATCCCGGCTAATTCTTCTCAGCGGTAGCAGCACAGATAAATAACTGATTACCAAAGCTGCAACAAATGTAATAAAACAAGCAATATAAGGAATCGACCATTCTGCTTTCAAGAAACCGGAAGTAGCATTATACGTAATAATATATGAAAGTATACAACCGAAAAATATACCTTGCAAGCTTCCAGAAAAACCGTAAATCAGTGCTTCATAAGTAATCATTTTTTTCAAATCCTTTTGGGACATACCTATGGATTTTAGTGCAGCCAGTTCTTTTCGCCTAACCAAGATGCTTATAGTAATCGTATTGAAGATATTTAAACTACCGATTAAAGAAATGACCACAATAAAAGCATAGACAAGAACTTTGATGATGAGAACATCTTCATTTTTGGCTTTATTCTCTTCAAAGTTATTGACCACTATAATGGAGTGTTTTTTTCCAATAGTCTTCTGGATGTCTTCAACAGTCGCTAGGGATTGAGTTGTATCCTTCAATTCAATTTTAAAACTTAAGTCTTGTTCGGAAACCTCGGATACATTTTTAATCAACTTTAAATGTTCTAAAACTTCCAGATTCTTAGAAGAAACATTATTTTCTTCTTGTAGATAGATTGTAAGATCCGATTCGGACGGAACGTTTACAAGTTTGGATGATAATGCGATGTTCATTAAAGATGAAAAAGTAATAAACAATACACTACTTATAATGATCGATAAAATAGTAACGACATAACGATTTTTATTTCTTTTTACATTTTTAATAGCCATACTTAATGGGAATGAAAAAGGTTTTCTTAGCACCTTATTATTTTGTTTTTTGATTCTCTCTTTTTTTATTGACAATCTACTGCTAATTGCCAACAATGGTGATATTCTGCTTGCAAAAAAAGCAGGGAAATAACTGGATACTAATACAGTTATCAGCGTAAGAATCGAACTAATCAATAATATCTGCCAATCGATATTGAATACATCTGGACCATCTTCTAATAAAATCAAGAAAATGGTTTGGAGAATAGCAAGCGCCAATAAGCTGCATATAATGCCAATTGGTATAGCTATGACAGCTAACACAAAAGCTTCTTTCATAACAATTTGTCGAATTTGTTTTCGTGTAGCACCGATACTTCTCAACAATCCGAACTGCTTCATTCGTTCTACGACACTGATTTGAAAAGTGTTGTAAATAACAATAATTGTCATAATTACAACAATGCTAATTACAACTACTAGAATAGCCAAAATCGATTGATCCGATTCCGGTTTCAAAGCTCGAATCAAATCAGTATTAATAGCAATGTTATTGTCTTCTTTAATTGAGTTTAATTCGTCTAAAACCTCGTTAAAGTCTGCCTTCTGGTTAATTTCTATTAATATTCTTCCCTCTCCAATAGCAAACTCACTTTTATACGTTAATAATCGCCCCATTTTATCTTTCTGTGTAGAATCATTATTTTTCAGTAAACCTACCAGTTGATATGTTTTTCCATCCAGTTCAAATGAATCACCTAATTGAAGATCTTTTTTTATAGAAGGAATTAACCAGGAATCGATAGCTGCCTCATGAGCATTGGTTGGTAATTTTCCATCCAGTAGACTGTAGGTTAGAAAGTTTAAAGCGTGATGATCCGCGAAATTCATTTGCACAGAAACCTCTCCAAGTGGAAAGCTGTCCCCTTCAGACATTAAACCAAACGATTCAATTTGGGGATTAAATCTGATTTTATTTAATATCTCTTCATCGTAATCTGAAATACCAACATGAAAAGAAACACCGTTTAATTTCTTAATGTTCTCAATTAGAGAGAGTTGAGATCCTTTCATATACAGACCAATAGTAGAAATTAACGCTACGGAAAGTACGATTCCAATTACGGTCAAAATCGTTCTTTTCATATTCCCCTTTAAATA
Source organism: Lysinibacillus sp. NPDC096382 (assembly GCF_044762845.1). Classification (NCBI taxonomy): domain Bacteria; kingdom Bacillati; phylum Bacillota; class Bacilli; order Caryophanales; family Bacillaceae; genus Lysinibacillus; species Lysinibacillus sp. NPDC096382. The sequence goes on along the minus strand of NZ_JBIWFC010000013.1, from coordinate 58,498 downwards.
CCTGCTACCTAATTGTTTATAACTGTTGATCAAATTCATTCATCCCCAGTCTTTGGTTCTTTTGTAGCTAGCCGTTTATCTGAAATGATTTCGCCGTCTTGTATTGTGATGATCCGATCAGAAGCCGATGAAATATTTAGATCATGAGTAATCATTACAATGGTCTGATTGTATTTTTTCGCCGTGAGTCTTAATAAATCCATAACTTCTTTCGTATTTCGAGTATCTAGATTACCAGTAGGCTCATCAGCAAGTATCAAATGCGGACGATTAATAAGCGCCCTGCCGATTGAAACCCGTTGCTGTTGCCCTCCAGATAGTTCGGAAGGTAAGTGATCCTTACGGTCTTGAAGCCCCAGGATATTAATAATTTCATTTAAATACTCCCTATCTATAGATTCACTATCCAATAGCGTAGGTAAAGCAATATTTTCTTGGACATTTAATACTGGTATCAAATTGAAGAATTGAAAAATGAACCCAACTTTTCTTCTTCTGAATACTGAAAGTTCATTATCTGAATATTTATAAATATCATTATCCCCAATGAATACCTTCCCAGAACTAGGGCGATCCAATCCACCTAAAATATGTAGCAGTGTACTTTTTCCAGAACCAGAAGCACCGACGATTGAGACAAACTCGCCTTGCTGAATAGAAAGATCAATTCCTTTTAATGCATCTACCCTGTTATTGCCTTCCCCATAACTTTTCACTATATTCTCCATACGTACAACTTCCATATAAACCAACCTCTCTTCATTAAAACTCAATCTTGTATGTCTACAAAATTCACTTTGTCTTTGCTATCTGGATAAGCTTTCTTAATTGTTCCAAAAATTCTCTCTACTTCTTCTTTATCTTTATAATCAAATTTATTAGCCATTGGAAGCAGTGTAATAAAGGAATCTGGTTCAGTTAACTCATCATAATTTTGGTCATCTAGAATAACAAAATCCATTGGGCTATATCCGTGATTCTTAACATAATGTACAGGTATCATTTGTCCATTCAAATCTATCTGGCAATCTACCAAATCATAATCACATATAGAATAGAACAAATTTAGTGAACCAGATTATTCTTTAATTTCATGAACAGGGTCTGAAATGGTAGACACACTGTCTGGTTCTTTTCTTGCTCTAATAATTCCTTTCCTAATAAATTGTTCAAGCTGTATAATAACAATATATTTTCTTTTGATACACTTTTTTTGTTACTACGAACTTCGCTTTGTCATCAACAGTTCGTTCGCTTTTATATTTATAGTCCTGCTTAACTTTATTCACATCTTTTTCCGTGCCGATAACTAATATTCCATTGGCCGGTTGTGGTGGAACGTTTTACTCCGAATCCTATGCCTATAAAACTTTCTTCCCCTTCTTTACTTGATGTCTAAATTATAGACTAGATATTCTTTATATTTGAATAACTGTTATCTAACTACTTATTTTCTATTCTTACTCATTTGTAAGAATAGCTACTTTTTCATGTGTTAGGAAATGGAAATATACTTACTGCAGGAGGAATTAGGATTGAAAGCGCTTTTGTAGATGTTAACAACCTTTGAAGCTAGAAAGTATTCCTATTATCCAAACATAAAAGGATATTTCTTATAGTTTTTATTAGGTCTTTATAATTCACTACCAATCAAAAAACATAAAAAAAAAGACTAGCTTGGCCAGTCTTCTTCAATTATGCAGCTATTGGATTGACAACACACGCACGTTTATTGTCAATCCTTTTATAATCCAAGTCTATTAATTTACAGGTAGCTGTTGCAACTTAACTTAGCTCAATAAGAAAAGCTCCTTTGACGTAGGCTTGATCTTAAACTCTTGTGCCCGTTAGCCATCCATGTCGTGTAAATTAACACTACACCACAGAAAATGTAAGATAATTACGTTCTTTCATGGGCGTTTAAGTACAATATTTCACAAACTTTCCGACATACTGATTCTCCTTATTCCTTACCACAATCATAACAACGTTTGTCTTTGTCATCGTCTCCGTACATACGTAGTTCATTTTCTAATCCACAAACGATGCAAAAGTCAAAATGTATTTGCGGAAGTATGCCCTCTTCTGCTAATGGAACCCACTCTTTCTCATATAATTTCTTTGTCATACCATAATCGATAAAAACAAGTTTACCATCATTGTTTAAACCGTAATTACTACTGTCTATTAAATCAAAGCAGTCGAAGTTTTTATCTAATATTTCTAAAACCTCATCCAACAAATTAGGGATCAAGCGTCGGTTTTCTTCAACTTTCACCTCATAGGACTGATTATTCTTTAGTTCTAAAGGTTTGCAATATTTTTGTACAGATATGAATTCATCAACATAGTATGTCTGGGCGAATAACCGGTCGAAATCTTTATCAGCCATTGAAGTATAAATTTCTAATTCATTTTTTGATTGTTTATAACCGATTGGATGCAAATGCACTTTTATTACATAATCCAAAACTCTATATACTTTTCTTGTAGAACCTATGCCAACAAAATTTTCATCTCTACAATACTGATTCCAATTTTGAATTATTTGTTTAATCATTGTTTTCCCTCCTTACACAACTAAAAACTTAACTGTATATAAATTCAATACTTTGTTACTTTTGCCCGCTTAAAGTAACCTACTTCGGTAGTTCAATAAGAAAAAAAGAGCTGCCTATGCAACTCAATGATCTTCACGGAAAGCCTCCGTTAGCCATCCATGAACCGCAAAATTCAGCTCTTCACCACAGAAATAAAAGATGATTAAGTTCTTTCCTGGGAGTTTAAGAAGAACAGCGACGCTTATTAAACAATCGTGCCCTATAATTGAACAAAGGAACTTTTAAATTAGCATTCATAAGCCATTCTTAGAAATTCATATGTACTGCCATTTGTATCTTGCATAAATGTATCAATATCTTTAAACCCAACTTTTCTATATACTTTTATCGCTCTTTGATTAAAAGTTGCCACTGATAATATAATTTTATCTGGTGTAAATCTTGATTGGACAAAATCAATACCTGCATTTAGAAATTCTAACCCTCTACCATCGCCAGTCAAATCTGGTCTCATTCCTAAACCTATATCATAAATATTAGAAGCTACTTTGTTAACACTGAAGAAACCAATGATTTCATCCTTCTTCAAAACTGCAAACATTGAGGTACCTCTTGTTTCTGGGTTTAAAAATTCAGCTAAATCTTCTTCATCAGCTTCTATATCATAAAAAGAATATTCTCCATCATAGTGCCAATTATGTGCAATATCCTCAGCTTGTTCCTGAGTCATAATCTTAAACTTATAAGTCATAAATATCCCCTCTCGCTTTCATCCCCATGTTCCACTATTCTGCCTGTTTGCTTAATACCAATCATCTCAAATATTCCCATTTTCAGCAATGTTGATCTTCAACAATCTGGCCCTATTATTGAAAAAGGGACAATTCCACTTAAGAATTGTCCCCTTTAATTGAAATACTATTAACTGGTGGTGTTCAATAATTTAAAATAACCTTCATCGCTTTATCAATGCAGATAATTCGCCCTCAAAAACTTTTTCTTCCTTATCATTAAAAGTAGATAACAATACCGTTAGGATACCCATTTCATTCTTTGTTGCTTTCTTATCAATAACCTTTACAATGATATGTAGTTCATCATCAGGATACACCGGCTTTATAAATCTAATATTATTCATTCTTGTTCCTGCAATAACATCCTCACTATATTTACCTTCTTCAACCCATAGCTTAAATGAAATAGCTAGTGTATGTATCCCAGAAGCAATGATTCCATTAAATCTTCCCTGATTTGCTTTTTCCTCATCTAAATGCATATATTGGGGGTCAAACTCACCTGCAAACCTCATAATATCCTCTTTTGTTAATTTGTATGGTTTAGTTTCGAACACATCTCCAATTGTAAATTCATCTAACTTCATAAAAACACCTCTTAAATATTAATTAACACGATTACTTAATCTATTCTAACACCTACTATTAATGGTTAGTATTACTTTTTCCTACCTCAAGAAACCTGATCGTTGACTTAAGTACATCTTCACAAGCTTTCATAAATCTTAACTTAAACATCTATTTTCTTTTAATGTGTTATTCAATTAAATGGCCCGTTTGCTTTACAGGTAATGGGAGATTTTTTTCTTCTTTACGAAAATTAAATTTAAACAAAATATAATCAACCTTCTAAAGTTTGGAAATAATTACTTATAGAAAACAAGGCTATACATCGTTAAGCTTTCAGAGATACATAACTCTAGGAAGTTGATTGTTTAGTAGCTATTCTTACTTTAAGCAAAACAGGGTTGATTCTATCACAATTTTGTAGGTCAAACCCTGTTAGACTCCCAAAATCCAATTTTTTAGTGAGTTCAGTATTAATTGTTGGTATTCATCTAGAAACCGCAAAGATAAAAAACTAAAAACTATAGACTTAAACCCAATCATAATTAAAAAGTTATAGCAAAAGGAGTTTATTAAATGATATGTGAATTTCAACAAATATTTAAAAAGGATTGGGAAAAAAATAGCGATGATTCCATCAAAAACTTGTGGGATCATTGCTGTTATAATTTGAGCATTTCGTGAATCGTATCGTTAGTTGAAGAAAGTTAATAATGTATTTTCTTTTCTAAATAATAGTGACAAAAAAATTATGAAGAGCATGCAATATAATAACTGACCATAATGAGCCAGTCTTTTTGTATACGAGCACAAAGAGTAAGCCTAAAATAAAAACATATACATGCGTCCCAAAATGAAAGAATTTTTCATTGTAAATCCAAACTGGATAGTGTATTACTAAAAATAATAAAGCAGTCATAACATTTGCTTTCCAAAAAGCCATTTTTTTATTAATCTCTTGTAAAATTAATCCCCTAAAAACAATTTCTTCTGCATTCCCAGCCATTAAAAAACCATTTAGATAATCATCAATAGATAATGAAAATTGAAATGATTGTTGATTAATCATATAAGTTTCAAAAGCAAAATATAAGCCAACTAACAATGCAAGAACTACTCCCCAAAATAAACCCATCCTAACATTAACGTTCATTCTTAAGAAGTCAAATGGGTAAGTATGTAAATAGTATTTTATGTATAACCACGCCTAAAATTCATTTCTTATTTTGGTAGGGAAGGATCCTACCTTATATAATTTGACACCTTAATTTCATTGACAGAAAAAGGTTTTAACAACATGAAATGACGGCTGCTTTACAAGCAACCGTCATTTTCACCATAGTTTATAGTGCCTTGGAAGCCTGATGAATTAGTGCAGCTACCATTTTATCCATTTGTGCAAAACGATCGTCCTTTGTTTGACCATTCACGTATCGATAATAGATTTGCTGACATATTACAGCTAATTTAAAGTAAGCAAATGTAATATAATAATCGATGGCTGAAACATCACGCCCGCTTTTCTCTGCATATCGATTAATGAATTCTTGACGTGTGTAAAACCCTGGTAAAGTCGTTATTGGCGGTTCTCCAAATGCGTATAGTAGCATTTTTGGGTCATCTGCATGCATCCAATAGCTCATGGCTACACCTAAATCTGCTAATGGATCCCCTACAGTTGTCATCTCCAAATCAAAAAGACCAATCATCTCTGAGTAATCGCTAGTAAACATGGCGTTATTAAGCTTGTAATCATAATGAATAATGGTTGCTTCATGATTAGAAGGTACTCGATTCTTTAACCACTTTGTCAATGTCGCTACTTCAGCATGCTCTGCCGTTTTCGCTTTGTCATAGCGCTCAATCCATCCATGTACCTGCCGTTCCATAAACCCTTCTGGCTTTACCATGTCCTTTAGCTTCGTTTCCTTATATGGTATTGCATGAAGAGCAACAAGTGAATCAACCATCTTTTCTGATATGAGCCGTCCTAAATCCTCCGTATTTTCAGTTCCAGGTGCAAAATGAGTATCGAGTACGATACCCTTTTTGCGTTCCATTAAAAAGAAATCACTACCGATAATTTCTCGATCTTCAACGTAAACATAAGGTTTTGGTACAGCAGATAAAAATGGATGTAATGCAGATATAATCGTAAACTCACGTTTCATGTCATGTGCTTTTTTAGCGACTGGTCCGTGTGGAGGTCGACGAAGAACAACTTCAAATTCGCCTACTTTTAGGCAATAAGTCAAATTTGAATGTCCGGCACTAAACTGTGAAATTTCTAGCTTTCCTTCTGGTAACTCTGGAAATTGGCTCTTTAGAAATGAATGCAATTTCACTTCATCAATACGTTCACTTGCCCTTACTTGTATCGTATCCATTGTACCCCTCCCTTAAATGATTGAACTCATACCGCCATCTACAACTATGACGTCCCCCGTAATATAATCTGAGGCAGCCGCGGCTAAAAATAATGCAACACCTTTTAGGTCATTTTCAGTTCCTAAACGTTTTAACGGCGTCACGCTCATTAAATAATCTTGTCCGCGCTCAATTAAGACTTTTGACATTTTTGTTGGGAAAAATCCTGGGGCAATCGCATTTACATTGACGCCATATGGCCCCCATTTTACGGCTAAATCTTTTGTTAGAGTAATGACCGCACCTTTACTTGCGTTATAGCCAATTGTATCCATGAAATCAGGTAATGTACCACCCAGCCCTGCAACCGAAGCGATATTGATAATTTTTCCGCTCTTTTGTTCTAGCATTATTTTACCAACAGCCTGAGTCATTAAAAATGTACCATTAACGTTAACATCGAAGACTTTTTGCCAAGCCTCAAATGGCATTTCAACAGCAGGAGTACCCCAAGACGCCCCACTGTTATTGACTAAAATATCAATCTTGCCGAATGTTTCAAGCGTTTTTGACACTACATTCGCGATATCCTCTGGCTTTGTCACATCACAAGCAAGAGCTAATGTTTGTACACCTAATTCAGCTAATTCTACAGCTACCTCTTCGCATGCCTCGACCTTTCTTGAGCACAGTACAATATTGGCACCAGCTTCGGCAAAGCCTTGTGCAATTTGGGCTCCAAGACCGCGTCCTCCCCCCGTTATGATGGCCGTTTTCCCCTTTAAGCTAAATAAGTCTAGTACCGTCATTTAACCAGCTCCTCTTGCTTTTTAGCATGCTTTTTCAACTCCAGCTTGGCAACCGTGTTACGATGCACTTCATCCGGTCCATCTGCTAATCGTAATGTTCGAGAATTAGCCCACTGTGCCGCAAGCGTCGTATCAGGTCCTACTCCAGCAGCACCGAATGCTTGAATTGCTCGGTCAATAACTCGCAATGCCATATTTGGCGCCACTACTTTAATCATCGCAATTTCTGCCTTCGCTTCTTTATTTCCTACTGTGTCCATCATGTACGCTGCCTTTAGCGTTAAGAGTCTTGCCTGCTCAATATCGATACGGGACTCCGCAATACGCTCGCGCATCACACCTTGGTCTGCGAGTGGTCGATGGAAAGCATGTCGCTCCTGAACACGAACGCACATTTCCTCTAATGCACGTTCAGCGGCTCCAATAAGACGCATACAATGATGGATACGACCTGGCCCTAAACGACCTTGCGCAATCGCGAAGCCTTTTCCTTCTCCCCACAAAATATTTTCAACTGGTACTCGAACATTAGTAAACGTCACCTCACCGTGTCCTTCTGGTGCGTGATCATAGCCAAATGCCGTAAGCATACGCTCTATTTTCACTCCTGGTGTATCCATCGGCACTAAAATCATCGACTGTTGCTCATGGATAGGTGCTGTAGACTCTTTATGTTTCCCCATAAAAATAGCGATTTTACAGCGAGGATCGCCAGCTCCTGTCGTCCACCACTTATGTCCATTTAAAATATAATAATCGCCATCACGTTCAATACTTGCCTCGATGTTAGTTGCATCACTAGACGCGACTGCAGGCTCAGTCATTGCAAAGCAGGAACGTATTTCTCCACGTAATAACGGTTCTAGCCACTGCTTCTTCTGCTGTTCTGAGCCGTAACGCACAAGCACCTCCATATTTCCCGTATCTGGCGCATTGCAATTAAACACTTCAGGAGCAAGTAAAGAGCGTCCCATAATTTCACATAAAGGTGCATATTCTAAGTTCGTCAAACCTGCACCATATTCGCTATCTGGCAAAAATAAATTCCATAGGCCCGCTTCTTTTGCTTTGTGCTTTAATTCCTCCATAATTGGTGGGATCGCTCCCCAACGATCTTCCATTGCTTCTACCTGTGCAGCAAACACGGCCTCATTTGGATAAATGTACTGCTCCATAAAATTTGTCAGCTTCTCTTGTAATTCGACTACTTTTTCACTATAAGAAAAATTCATAAAAAAGCCCCCTTTATTTGAACATCAAAATGACAAATGAATGAATATTCATTTTTATTCTTACATTAAATGTTACCGCTATATTTCTTGTAAATCAATGTCTATTAAACAAAAATTTGAATTATAGAGAAAATTCATACTTAAGGCAGTGTTTTTAGGGATAGAAAATCTCATTACAATAAAAAAATACAAGTTAAAACACTATTTTGCCATAATATGTATCTTTAAATCAGAATAGCGTCGATTGAGTTTATTTCGCAATGTGCACTTCATCAAAAAAAAGAGTAACTTTTCATTCATTGAAGTTACTCATCTCACTTAATTTAATCTTTAACTTTATTTTTGTGTCCATTAGCTAATTTCATAGCGAAAAACTAAGGGATTAAAATTAAGATACTCACAATTACTAATATAACCACTATCCCATCCTGCCCCTAGCGTGTCTTCCATCCTACCGATAAAGTAAAAGGACATAACTGCCGATACAATATTGCCGATAATAAAAGGAATTGAGTTCCCAAGAAAAGCAAGAAGTGAAGTCACTACAATGATCAATAAGTAGCTGAGCATTGATCGGTTAGCAAAATCTTGGTACATTGAAAAATAAACAAAAGGAAAACAGTATAAACAGACTATTAGAATACCAATTACTATTTTTCTCATATTGTCACCTTTCATATATATTTTGAATTCACGCAGAAACATAGATCAACCCAAAACTATTTTAGGTTATCAACGTTCTACAATCATTTTTCTTTTAGTTTCATTTTTAACATAATCCAAGAATAGGATTACTTTTTTTCAACCGTGGTCATTTAAGCTTTCAATATTCTAAAGTTTTTTGCCTATCTCCATAATATCAGTAAGCAATTCACGAATAGCCAAAGGTAAATGGCGATTTTTTAAGTACACCACATAAACATTTCGTCGTAAATTGGGGCAATCTACTTCTTTTTGTACAATAGTTTTAGCTGTAGGACCTTTTAAATAATTTTCTGGTAGAATGGTAACGCCTAAATTTTCACGAACGAGAGATACAGCCGTTTCAAAGCGTTCAATTTCAAATTGGATATTAATGTTTTTTCCAGCCTTTTCAAATGCATCTAAAATGTCATGTCTCGTTTGAAAGCCCCCTGTACTAATAATAAAAGGCTCTTCACTTAAATCTGCGATCGTCAACTTCTCTTTCTTCGTTAATGGGTGATTTAAAGGTAAAACGGCTACAAGTCGCTCTTCATATAAGCAGTTAACTTCGAGCTCTTCATCATCCATTATCTGATTTGTAATAATTAAATGTGTTTTATAGCTTTTAAGTGATTTTTCAACACGCTTACTCCCTAAAATATCTACTAGATGAATCATCATTTCTGGATATTCTTTTTTATACTCTGTAATGACTTTGGGGAGCCAATGCTTAATCGATTCCATCACGCCTATCGTTATGTCACTTGTGCCACGTACAATAACCTCATCCATTTCTATTTTTAAAACTTCCATGTTTTTCAATATAACGTTTGCTCGTTCATATAAAAGCTCACCTGCTTCTGTTAATTGAAGATTTCTTGTATTCCTTTCAAGTAAAGGTGAGCCAATTTCTTGCTCTAATTTTTTAATAGCATTACTTAGAGAAGGCTGAGAAATATGCAGTTTTTCAGCTGCCTTCGAGAAATTCATTTGGTCCACAACTGCTAAAAAATATTGTAATTGTTTAAAATCCACAGCAACATCCCCCCACATTTATAGTTTTAAGCTATAGATTAATATTAATTATATATTAGCATTTATAATTATGTGAATATATAATTTATTCATAACAATATTTTCACTAGAATAATATTGGAAATGGGGTTGATGAAGATATGTATACAATGACAGATCAAAGACAATGGAAAGGCCGTATAGATTCAACGACTAATACGAGTAGTTTCCGTTTACATCAAAAAGTGGAAAGAATTCCGATTAACGATGTAAGCGCTTCAGATAATCAGCATGCCGGAATTGTGGGCTTTATATGTGATGAAGGTGTACGTCGTAATCAGGGGCGTGTAGGGGCAGCAAGTGCACCTAATGCTCTGCGTGAATCACTATCTAGCTTACCTTGGACATTTAATGATGAACAGCAAATTATAGATGTTGGTAACGTTCTTTGTCTTAACCACGCATTAGAAGAAGCACAACATGAGCTCGGCGAAATTGTCAAAACATTGCTAAATAAAAAAATACAATGTGTCGTGCTTGGCGGTGGACATGAAACATTATACGGGCATTATTTAGGCGTTCGTGCAGCGTTACCTAAAGATGCAAAAATCGGGATCGTCAACATCGATGCTCATTTCGATTTACGACCATACGATGAGCAACCATCTTCTGGTACAATGTTCCGGCAGATTTTAGAACAGGATGCGCTTGCCGATTACTTTGTTTTAGGTATACAACGTTTTGGCAATACAAAAGAACTATTTGATAAAGCCGATGAATTGCATGTGAATTATGTGTTAGAAGAAAATATGACGCCAAAAAATAAAGCGCAAATCATGTATGACCTTCAGCAATATATGGATAATCATGATTATATTCTCTTAACACTTTGTATGGATGTACTAAATGCTGCATTTGCACCGGGCGTTAGTGCTCCATCACCGTTTGGACTAGATCCAAAAACGGTACGTACGATACTTCAACAAGTAACTTCACATCCAAATACACATTCTTTTGATATTTGTGAGGTAAATCCTTCACTGGATGAGAATGGACGCACAGTTAAACTAGGTGCTTATTTTGTTTATGAAGCACTAAATCACTTACTTAGGAGATAAAGTTCATGATCGAAATTAATCAAATTACAACAGTATTTCTAGCAGTTGCACTATTCGCATTGGGCGGCTGGCTCATCAATAAAATCGGTTTTTTAAAGCGTTTTTGTATACCAGCACCTGTTGTTGGCGGCTTATTATTTGCCGCATTGGCCACTATTCTAAAGACAACTGGCGTATTAGAAGTTTCGCTTGATACGTCATTACAAAGCTTATTTATGATTACATTCTTCACAACAATTGGTTTAGGAGCAAGCTTTAAACTTGTAAAGCTTGGCGGAAAATTATTAATTATTTATTGGTTGGCTTGTGGTTTCCTAGCATTAATGCAAAATGTTATTGGTGTATCTCTTGCATCGCTCATGGGGATTCATCCATTAATCGGTATGATGGCTGGTGCTGTTTCTATGGAAGGTGGCCATGGTGCCGCTGCAGCATTTGGACAAACATTAGAAGACTTAGGTATTTCATCAGCCATGACAATCGGTGCGGCTGCGGCTACATGTGGTTTAGTAGCTGGTGGCTTAATCGGTGGTCCGATTGTAAAATACTTAGTTGGTAAATATAATTTAACGCCAAATGAGCAAGAAACAAAAGAAATTGATTTTGAAAATAAAAATGAACAAATTACATCCGATTCATTCTTTACACAAGTATTATTAATTACGTTCTGTATGGCTGTAGGGACATATGTTGGAACATTATTCTCAGAAGCTACTGGCTTCGTACTACCTGGCTATGTCGGTGCAATGTTTGTAGCTGTACTAGTGCGCAATATTATGGATAAAATAAAACCTGAAGCGATTAACATGAAAAGCATTTCTTTAATCGGCGATGTGACATTAGGTGTTTTCCTATCAATGGCGCTCATGAGTGTTAAATTATGGGAAATTGCTGATTTAGCACTGCCACTATTCATCATTGTTTTTGTACAAGTATTCTTCATTGTCTTATTTAGTATATTTGTCTTGTTTAAGATTCTTGGAAAAAATTACGATGCTGCGGTGATGGTTGCCGGTTTTGCTGGTCACGGTTTAGGGGCAACGCCAAATGCGATGGCCAATATGTCAGCAGTTGTCCAACGTTTCGGTCCATCTCAAAAAGCATTTCTTGTTGTACCAATTGTAGGAGCGTTTTTAATCGACGTCTTCGGTATTCCAATTATTATTACGACGATCAATTTATTTAAATAAAGGCTCTGTTAAAGTTTAATGTTTATTTCTGAAGGAAAATATGGGGGAACCTTTAAACTGAGGTTTCCCTGTTATAAATTTAGTTCGTATTGTATTAGTTGGCTGTTCATTCCAAAATATTCTTCATTCCCTACTCTACTTATTTCTTTAAATCCTATCTTTTCAAGCATTTTTCGTGAACGAACATTAGCTTCGTGTGTTTCTGCGTTAAAAGTTGTAATTCCTAATTTCTTTGTGGCAAACTCCATCATACATATGGCAGAATTAAATCCTATCCCTTTCCCCCACAGCCCATTTTCACCAATTGCAATACCTAATTCAGCAGTATTCCCTTTAATACAGGCTAAATCTGCATATCCAACTATTTTATCGTTAAACTCTATTCCCATTCGGATAAAATCTTCAGCTACATTGTTAACACATTTGAGCCACCATTTATATAGTTCTTCGGGACTTCTATTTAACTCCCATCCATTGGCTAAACAAAAAGAGTCATCCATACTCCATTTTAAGGCAGTTTCATAATCATATAGGGTTAAAGGTCTTATCTTTATGCATTGTGAAAGATTCTTATTAGTAGTCATTTCTATTCCTCCGAATCTTTAAATTGAATTTAGACAAACGTATGTAGCCATACCTTTAAGCGGTCTACACAAGGACGCAGACCTGTTCGTAGCTAATACCTCTGTGTTTAACATTTCCCTTTTTCAGGGTAATGAAATAGGTCTCGTCAACTTCATAAAATAAGTGGCCGTGCAATTGTCTTGATTGACAGATGCACGGCCCTTTCCATTCGCTTATTGATTATTGTAATATTTCACTAACAGTTACAAATTCGTAGCCTTGTTTTTGCAAGTATAGAATGACATTTTCTAAACCATTTGCTGTCGTTTGATGAATATCATGCATTAAAATAATGCTGCCATCTTTTGCTGACGCTTTCACATACGTTAATATTTTCTCAGCATTGCGATGCTTCCAATCTAGCGTATCGATTGACCATAGAATAGAAGGCATCGTCATGACAGAACGAACTTTATCATTCGTTGCACCATATGGTGGACGGAAAACCGTTGGATATTGACCGATTGCAGCATAAATAGCATTGTTAGTTCGATCAACCTCTTGTTTAACATTTGCTGTCGATAAGGCTGTTAACTTTGCATGGTCCCATGTATGATTGCCTATTTCATGGCCAGCCTCATAAATTTGCTTTACGACTGCTGAATTTTTAGAGACATTTTGCCCAACCATAAAAAATGTAGCCTTTGCATCATATTTCTTTAAAATTGCTAAAACTTGTGGGGTAACTTTTGCATCTGGCCCATCATCAAATGTTAATGCCACACGCTTTTTTTCCCCTTTCGCTACTGGTACACCTTTATTGTATACTTTGTTATCCGTTATTTGGATATTTGCTAGCTCTGAGGCTTTCACATAGCCCTTTTGTTCATCTGCTTCTACATAGGCCCAGCCTGCTAGCATTGTATATTGCTGAACGACTGTTTTATTGGCAAGTGTACCAAGAACCTCACCACTTGGGCTAGCAGTTAAATGAAGCACAGCGCCATTAGTAGCATTTACTCGTTTTTTTGTCGCAACAGGTTTCTTTAAAGAATTTGTTGCAACATAACCTGTTTGATGACCATATTGGATAAATGACCAACCTCCAGGTGCCGATCCATATACAAAGATAATACTATTTTCGTAAATCTGTCCGGCTTTTTGTGCACTTGGACTAGGGTATGTAAATAAAGTTGTTCCATCTTTTTTCGTCACTACATATTTTTCCGATTTAAGGCTTACTAATGCTGCCGTTTCTACATATCCCTCTAGCTGTTGCGTTTTAATTCGAGTCCATTCCTCACTTACTGGTGTGGCTGTTACATAACTACCCTTCGCTATTTGCCCGATTACGGTACTTTCTACGGAAGGTTCTACATAAACTGTTGTGTCATTAGCTACGGATTGAATAACTGGTGTACCCTCAGCATTTGCAGGAGTATTACCTACAAACATAAAACTGATTAAAAAAGTCAAAATAATTGCATAGGGTAAAAGTTTTTTCATTGTTCTACACCGCCCTTTTCATCACAGATGTCTTTTCTCATATGTTTTTTCCATAAAAGTATAGGATTCGACTCTAATTATAGAATAATAAATTATTCCAGGAAATAGTAGAAATCAACTAGTTTTTGTGAATAAAAATTTCTTATTAACGTTTTTGGTAGCTAGGATGAACGGCATATTATCAAATTGTTTACTGATGCTTTTCTAAAAAACTTTCACCTTTTCTTCATAAAAATTCCTCTGTGGTAGCACTGGCATTAGATGATGAAAACAATTGGCACGTAATACCTCCCCACTTAAATGAAAATGATCGATTGTTCCCCAAGTATGAATACTGCGTTAGCAATTTTGCCAACTTTCATTTGTCAAAGGCCCCAAGACGCCTTTATCAGGTACTTGAACAGTGCACCCTATAAATAAGACGATTGAAACGATAAAAAAGTTATACCTTTTTCATAATTTTTCCTCTTACAGCGCATCGTACGCTGTAAGAGCATCTTCAATATGGAATGGTGGTGTCCAAGCCTGCCCATTCGCATTCGTCGTCACGAAAATATATTGTTTTTCATCTTTTTCGATAATAGAGGCTAAGCAAAGACCTGCTTCAGGTGTGTAGCCCGTTTTTCCTCCCAATATTGCACCTTCCCCAACTGGTATTCTCGCTAATAGTGAGCTTGTTATCGTTAATTCATTTGGAACATGAGTCATATAACTTTTCGAAGTCAAAATTTGATAAAAGGTAGGATTTTTAATGGCATAACGAAATAGCTTACTTATATCACGGACACTGGAGACATGAGCAGGATCATGTAATCCGCTGGCATTGACAAAATAGGTATCGTTCAGTCCTAATTCCTGTGCTTTTTTATTCATTAATGTTACAAATGCTTCTTCACTACCTGCCATCGCATCCGCAAGTGTTCCTGTAGCATCCGCCCCAGAAGCAAGCAGTGTGCCATATAATAAATCCTCTATCGTTACAAAATCTCCTGCCTTAAAGCCCGCCATGGAAGCATTTTGAGCAGTAAATTTAGAAATCGTTTGTGGTTTAACAATGGTTTGCTTCTGCAAATCAGTAGTCATTTCAATGGCAACAATCGCTGTCATAATTTTCGTTAATGATGCAGGATAAATAATGTCATCTGCATTTTTTTCAAATAGTACTTCTCCTTTTTCATTCAGCAACAAAGCATTTTTACTATGCAACGAAGGTAGCTCTACTGGTGTTTGTTCCGTTGCTATGTTATTCGTATAATAAAAAAAGAATGCTGCCGCACATATAAAACAAAATAAGACAAATTTTTTCATAAAAAAAACGCCCCCCACACATTATAATAGGAGGCATTTATGATTATTCCTGTAGGAAATTTATGAAGAAATTCTTAAAGTTTGAATGATGAATTATGCTTTGGCATAATTGCGTCCGGAATCGGCTTTGTGCTTAGGCCTGCAGATGTTTTTTGCGCGAAAGCGAAGCGGTAGCAACGTGTTTTTTGCCTGGGTTCCTCTATTTCAGCGGATGTTTATACACCCGCTCCAAATAAGTTAAAAATCATCAAAATCTGAACATATTTTTGTTATTGTTTTATTCGTTAATTTAAAAAATACATCCTGAGATACTTCTAGCTTAAGTGTATCTTCCTTCATTAAATCTGCATATATTCCTCGTAAAATACGACCTGTTAGACCATGTGAAATAACGATCACTTTCGGTATATGTTGAATGTTTTCTAGCCAAGCACTTAGTCTGTTCACTACTGAGTCGTAAGCTTCTCCATTTGGCGCATTAAAATACCAATTATACACATCTATGTTATGAAAAAGATTGGGCCAAGAACTTTCAATTTCTTTCGTTGTTAATCCAGCCCATTGTCCCACAGCCACCTCAGTTAAACGATCTTCTTTAACAACATTCTTCAAATCATATCCAATTGTTTCACAAATTATTTCAGTGCTCTGCATAGCTCTGCCTAATGGACTCGAAAAAATTTTCCATTCATTTGGATCTCCAATTAAACTTTTTAGCATTAGAGCATTTTGTTGTACTTGATGTACACCCATTTCAGTTAATGGTGAATCGAGCTCTCCTTGATATCGCCCTTGTGTATTAAATTCAGTTTCACCATGTCGGAGTAAGTAAATCGTTTGGTTCTTCAATTTTGTTTCCCCCCCATAATTTCTCCCTAGTTATTACTAATATTTTTATATATTTTCATTTCTAATCCCAATATTATTCATTAGTATCGTCCCTTGTTTGGTTAAATTAAATTGGAAATGGATCTTATTTAGCTTCAGTGGATCAAACTGTGGATTTACTTCTTTAAAATCGTTCAATAAAAATCCATAATGTTGAAACACTGATTCCGTCGTATTACCTATATTGGAAAAAGGTTTTTTCAGTAACTTTCCTTTTATGGCAGGTGTCAATTTGGCTATATAGCTAAGAGGCAGGCTCGCCTGGTTGCCATTGCTATCTTCTACAGTGACTGTAAAATCAATTAGTTCCTCCTGATTGTTCTCTTTTTCTTCCTTTCTATTATCTGCAAGTGAAAATACGATAGAACTGTTCTGCCCTATCTCTAATCCATTCTCGGGAAGAGTTAATGTATAAAAAGCTGGAGAAAATTTGTCTTTTGAATTCCAACCTAAACGAACGGCACTATAATCTGCCTCATCATTTTTCATTTTGACTTTTTCCTCTTTCCATTCCTTCAAATTCTTGCCGAACAGTTTGCCGCCTGGAACAGTGGTCGTGTTTAGATCAATATCTTCATTAAACGTAGCAATCAAAGATGTTTGCGAATCGTAGTAATTATTGATATACAGTGTGTCAGGAAGCCATTCTTTAGCATAACCTAGATCTTTAAAAATTTCCTTGTATCGTTTCTTTTCTTTCAACGTACTATCTAAAAAAGCAGATATCAATACTTTCGTGATGGTTTCTTGCTGATCGCGAGGCATAATTTGTTTTAGGTTAAAGAGTTGGTTAGCCATGCCAGCTAGATCTCCTCGTCCCCATTCTTCATTAAATTGCCCATGATTGGCTCCATAAATATAGACCGACGCATTCATATAATCATCTTTATTCGTATAGGAAATCCGATATTGCTGATTAGAGCTATCAAAGCTATTTACGTCCATATCATGCGCCCCTTGTAGTGCCAAATAGTTTACGTTTTTTAACGGAAGTGGTTTCCCAGCAGGCATATATTGACCGTCTACTCCAGCAATAGAAATAAGCGATTGGATTGAGAAATTATAATCAAATTGAATATTTCCGTTACTAGGTGGGTGTTGCATTTCGTTATAAGCAGCTGCAATCGCGATAGCTTCTCCACCTCTAGAATGCCCTATTAGTGCAATATGTTCCATATCCACTTTTTGATAGAATGGATTGTTTTTAGTACTGTTCCATTCTTTCCACGTCTGTAAATGCTCCAGCAATAATAATCCTCTCGCTGGATTCTCATTCTTTAGCGGACTAACCAAAAATAAATCATCGTAGGGAGAACCATTAAGAAAGTTTTCATCTACGGATACAACTATATAGCCCCTACTCGCAAGAAGGTTACCTAAATATTCGTAACCTGGATCAGAATAATCAGTCATTAAATGGTTTCCATGAACGATCATTACTAACGGAAAGTCTCCTTTCCCTTCTGGGTACCACACTTGACCATTTAACGGCATTGCCTCAGGTCCAAAACCAAGTGTTCTCGTGCGAACAGAAGACCACTTTTCTACAAAATCGCTAGCGTCTACTGTTTTAGTTGTCAAAGAATTTTTTTGGTTAAAGTCTTCTCGATAAGTATTCGGACTGCCATATGTGAGCTTTCTAATTGGATAATTGCCCGGTTTCGCTGGATTTCTAAGCATAGTATTGTCATATCGTTTCGATGTTTTCAGCTGCTTTAATACAACTACTGGGGTGTTCGCTTCCCCGGGATGAATCAACCAATAACCACATGCTCCAATCCCAATAGTCAATATAGATAAACATGTGAGGACGCTAACTTTTTGATATTTCTTTGCATTTTTATAACTACCCTTTAACCATTTGTATAATAGTGCACCCCACAAAGAAACAACAACCGCTACTAATAGAATAAATGGGATAGCTACTTCCAAAGGAGCGAAAAAGCAGAACACCAGAAATATTAGTGAACTAAAGAGTATCCATAAATATCGACTAGGAATTTTTTTCACTCCATGCAATAGAAGAGTGATAAAACCACTTATTAACACTACGGAAAAAATAAATACGAACATTCCAATAGTGAAATCTAAAAAACTACGCTGATCTAATAAAAACTTCCCTTGATTCAACATCAATAGGAATGCCATCGTACTTAAAGCGATAGCTGCACCTTTCCAACCTAATGACAATGGCTCTATCCGATTTGGTTTTTCATATAGCCTTCTAACAAAATAAATGAGTTTCCTTTTGAATACTTCCAATTTTTTAATCCCCCTACCTACAATCTATTTCATAAATATTCTATTGTAGGTTACAGGATGACTCTTCCAATCAACTTTCATCTTTCTTTCAATAATCTTACATTTCTTTTTCGGATATTTTTTGAAGAATAAATTAGTTAGATGTCAGAACTTTTTTTGGCAAGAAGAGTATAAAACTCGTCTCGCCATTCGTTGTCAGCTTAATATTTCCACCATGTTTTTCGATAACTTGTTTGGCGATCGCTAGTCCTAACCCTGTACCACCATCACTCTTGCGCGATTGATCCCCTCGGCTTGATCGATGATGTACGGGTATAAATCATCGCACAGCATTCGGAGGTCGCGTTGCGTATCATACAAACATTTTAACCAGACGACGGTCAACCGCTTGTCACTTTGTTCTGTATCGTGTAATTCTTCCAAATCGCGTGCAAGAAAGATTAGATTCTGCAAAACATGATCATGCAAATAATATGACATTCGAACTCGCTCTGCTTGCTGTGCCTCTAGTAATCTGTATTCTGAGGTTTTCATTGGTAACCCACTTCTCGCTCCTCGTAGTTCGTCGAGTAAGGCAGCTCCCATCAGCAGACGGACGGTTTCCAGCCTTACTTTGTCGATTAAGGTGTAAAAGACGTATTATTTTTTTGAACCAAGCAGCAAATAGCCAATTACCGTTCCGTCGGGCTGCATAAGATCTATCACTTGTGCAAAAACATTCGTGTCAAATTGACGGAAATGGGTTAACTCCTGCATCTCGGCAAATGACCCTGTTCCGTACATAATAGCCTCACTTCCCCGATTCCAGACAAAGCAAAGACCCTCAATGTCTGTCACGCTATGGACAAGCTCTGCAGGCATTCGCAGTAGATCGCGGCTATTGCGATATGTGGACTTTAAAGCTAGCTGCCGTATAAAACTTATACTTGTTAATTTGTTAAAACAATAGAATAATATAGACAAATCCAAAAAATAGACATAATGGACTGTAAAGCCAAGTATCGTATTTAGCAAACTGTGAGTGTTTTATTTTTTTTAAAAATCCAACATACTTAAAATCACCAATTGCCCTAATAATGAAAACGAAAGCACAAACAATACTTCCGATTTTAGATAAACTATTTGCTTGGAACCCCTGCAAATAACCTCCTTGAACAACAATAATGGCACTAGCCAGTAGAATAAGAATAGCCACGAATAATGTTCCCCATTTTTTAGGAGTGAAAGCAGGTCTATGCTCTCCTACTTTTACAGGGATAGCAGCGGCAGAACCCCAACGACCTCCAAAAGCCCAATAAATATGCAACAAACTGATAAACCACAGAAGCCCTACAGCTACTAATATTAAAAGTAATTTCATTTTTTCGCCCCCTAATGTTTTAATTCAAACAAAACATACACAAGCGTATGTTTATAGTAAAAATTTTGTCCCTTCAGGTTTTACAACCTTATTAGGGACATTTATTATCGAATAATCAATTTTGCCTCGGCAGGATGTTTTTTTGTACGAAAGCGTAGTGCCAACGTAGCGGTAGCAACAGATAAATGCCACGGGACGTGACGTTCCTAGACGGAGTTCCTCTATTTCAGCGGATATTTGGCCAACCGCTAAAAGAAGTTAAAAGTACTACCATTTTATCAATATCAAAATTAGGATTCTCTTCAAACCTTGTCATCCATCCTACATACGTTAAATAGGCAAGTCTCGCTCTATCAATCGATTCAGCTTTATCGATGCCCTTTTTTTGATACAATTTCGCAACACACGAAATTCTTTGTTCTTCAATATTCACTAAGCGTTCTGCAACAACAGGATCATATTTTGCCCAAGTATAAATACCAATCTCCATTTTTTTATCTCGATTAAAACTAATTCGGAATAGCTGTTCCAATGAGGCATCCTGTTGCTCCATACTTTGAACAATCAGCTTTGTTGCATGTATTTCCCAATAGTCGACCATTGAATCTAACAGCTCTTGATGATCACGAAAATAGTGATAAAAACTACCTTTACTTATTTTTAACAATCGGGCAAGTGCTTCGATGCGAATTTTATGTATTCCTTCATTAGCTAATTGTTGTAATCCTGCTTTTATTCAATCTTCTCTTGTTAATTGCATGTCAACTCTCCACTAAGATACGATAGCGTATGTTTTTCGTTAGATTACTACCAATTTCATTTTTTTGTCAAATATTCAATTTATTTATCTTTATGAACTTTAATGTTATTGTTAATCGTAATATTTATAGTCATTACCCTTGGTAAAATACAGGTGCATACTAATATAATAGCTAAAAGTTTTTCATCTTTAAATGTTTTTGCGCGAAAGCGTCGTGCAACGTAGCGGCTGCAGCACGAAGTTGGTCACTCAGTTATGTGTTGTTGTTATTGCTTCGCTTTCGCACAGATAAATTGCCACAGGGCGTGGCGTTCTTAGACTGAGTTCCTCTGTCTTTAGCGGACATTTGCTGAAAGAAGTTAAAATGTATTATCAAATAGATTTTCTGCAATGCCTTGTAAAATATCTTTCTCTGTAAACTCCATTAATTCTTCTCTTGTAATAGTTTTCTGTTGAATTAAGCGGTTTGACTGAATCGTCACGAGCTTTTCAAATAGGTTTCGGATATAGCGACCGTTCGAAAAGTTTGGAATAGATTCGACTGGAATTTGATGCAATTGCTCCTTCATATGATGTGCAAATACGTCACCATACTCGTAATCATTATTTTTACATAGCATGGCAAAAATATCATAAAGCTCATCCGTGCTAAAATTATCAAACTGCACAAAATGATTGAAGCGTGATTTAAAACCTGGATTGGCAAGTAAAAATTCCTCCATGAGCTCCGTATAACCAGCAACGATCACAACTAAATCATCGCGTAAATCCTCCATCGACTTTAATAGACTATCAATCGCTTCTTTACCAAAAGCGTCCTGTTTATCATTAATTAATGAATAGGCTTCATCTATAAAAAGCACGCCGCCCTTTGCTTTATTCACAACTTCCTGGACCTTCAAAGCCGTCTGACCAACATATCCTGCTACTAGGCCTGCACGATCTGTTTCCACAAAATGCCCGCTTGAAAGTACACCAAGATGCTTATATATTTGGCCTATAATACGTGCCACTGTTGTTTTTCCTGTACCTGGATTTCCAGAGAACACTAGATGATAGGTGATTGGGAAGCTTGTTAAACCATGGTCGACACGCAAGCTTTGAATTTTAATGAAGTTAATTAGATTATGTAATTCCTTTTTGGCATTTGGAAGTCCTACAAGTCCATCCAGCTGCTTCTGTAATTTTGCAATTTCTCGCTCTATTTCTGGTGTTATTCGTAAACGTTCACCGTTAATAAATTCACCACTATAAATAATTTTTCCCTCTTCATTAAAATAATCTCCTCGACCGTGCTTTTCTCCATTTACAAGATCTCCGATATAGGAAGCCTGTCCATTAGTATAGTAAAGAGTACCATGTCCCGTCATAGCATCCTCTTTAAATTGCCCCTCCGATACTAGCACACCTTGACTAGAATAGTTCTTACCTTTTCCATGCTTCATATCTTCAAAGAAATAGCCTTCATATTGAAGCGTTGTTACACCATTTGCAAGTTCCTCAGCACTTGGCGATTCTGGTGCGAAGTAAAGCTTTCCAGCACCTTGCATATGGTTCCAGATAAAATCACCTTCATATTGTAAAAAACCACTTGGATAGTATTGTTTTCCCTTGCCTTTCTTCATGCCATGGACAAAATCACCTTCATATTGCGGCTGATTTAAATGCGGATACTGTGTACGAAGCTCTTTAAATGGAGCAATAGCATCTTCCTCATAATACAAAATCCCGTAACCTTCCATTAAATCATTACGAAAATGTCCCTCGTAATATATCTGACCATCCTTATATAAAATACCATTACCTTGTTTTTTATTTTGAATAAATTCGCCCTGATAAATCATTTGACCTTTTAAATACATAATGCCATTACCTTGCTTCATATGATTGACGAATTCTCCCTCGAATAACAGCTCCCCTTCTTGGTCAAATAGCGTACCCTTCCCATCATATATGTCATGACCAAAGTCATTTTTCTTCACACCCCCACGATACATTAATGTACCATCTGGATACAATATATCTTTTTCTTCATGATTATATGTCATTTGATTGCCACCCTTTATCCATTTCAGTATATGTTCAATTATAGCGTGGAAAAGAACACTTATGTGCGAATTTTCGGAATTCACAGGGGGTGATCTTTTTAAGAAATTACATTCTTATAAGGAAAAATCCGCTTCGATTAGAATCTACGCGGATTTTTACCTTTATTTTTTGTTTTTATATGTAGCGATAATTTTGTTGCATCGATTGAATCGTTTCAATCATCTCTTCTCTAAGCTCAATTGGCTCTAACACTTCAATGTTTGCCCCTTGGCTCAGCAACCACATTTTAATACCATGTCCAAAAACTTCCGCTTCAAATAAATATTGCCCATCATTTTCAGATAATATTTTTGCTGTTGGCAAGCGATCTAACACAGCTTGTGGGGATGGTCCTTTAAAGATAAATTTCATACGCATTAGCTCGCCAGCATGCATAAACTGAATACGTTTGCGAAATTCTCCTTCTTGAAAACGTTCGGCATATTGTATTTGGAATTTTTTATCAAGCTCACAAAACTGTTGAATTCGGTCGACTCTATAAACAATGGGCAAATCCTTTTCGTGCTTATTATCATAAGCAATTAAATAAAAGTAGTATTCCGAGAAAATGACGGCGAGTGGTTTTAAAATCTTTTCTGTAGGAATTGTTTCACCTTCACGTAAATAATCAATTTTAATGATTTTCTTTTTTTGAACCGCCTCTGATAGAACCCAGATTAAAGGCAATAGAGACTTTTTATGATTTAAATCTACGTACAAATGCTTTTCGTTTAAAATAATATTGTGAATAAACTCCTGCTTATCAGCCGCAACAATCGAAATAAGCTTATCTATAATATCGCTCATTTCTGATTTTAGCAGTGCTCTTGATTCGATGAGAATTTTAACAATCGCTAAAACTTGCTCCTTTGATAAAATACTTTCTCCTTTATTTGTCAGCCTGTACACTTTTTCCGTCCGCACATATTCTAAATGGCAATCCAATTTAGCTTTTTCCAGGTACGCTCGAATTTCATTCAAATCCCGTTGTATGGTTTTTTCACCAACATTATGTGTAAATGCTTCTTGTTTTTTGTTAATTCCTTGACCATCCATTAGTCTGTCAAACATCGAAATGACGCGATAGCCTTTGTGTTGTTGTGAATCTACCATATATCCCACTCTCTCTTCAAAGTTACTTTTCTATTATACAAAAAGAGTTGGACACTATTAGTCCTTTTAACTACAAAATTTCTATTTTATTGGTATAATTGGCATGACATACTATACTTTTGTTATAATTCACTTTATTTTTACAGTTAATTCCGTATAAGCAGATAAAAAGGACCTCAATCTGGGTGATTGAAGTCCTTCATTATTATGTCAATGAAATACAAATGTCATGTTGCTCTTCGGCAAAGTGAGAGGTTGATTTCCGTTCCGACTGAGCACTTTGTTGTTGCTGCCGCTTCGCTTTCGCACAGATAAGATATTAGTCTCTGACGCTTCACTTTCGCGCAAAGCAAGGTTTCCTGGGGGCGTCCGATACCGCTGATCCCCGATGAGTCGCTCAGTCTACAATCCAATCAACCACGTCACATAAAATTTTTTGAGATAAAACGAAACTTCAGCAAAATGAGTATTTATGCGAAAATGTGTAGCCGAGACGGAGTTTTTAGCGGATTATTCCTTTACTCTTACTGCTGTTCCATATGCTAATACTTCTGATGTGCCGTCCATGACCGATGATGTTGAAAATCTTACCGCAACAATCCCATTTGCCCCTAGTCTTCTTGCTTCTTCTTCCATAGCTTGTGTAGCAATTTCTCGAGAGCGAGTGAGCATTTCTGCATACTCCTTCATCTCTCCTCCGACAATATTGCGAAGTCCAGCCATCATATCGCGGCCAATATTTCTCGATTGTACCGAATTACCTTTTACTAAACCTATAGTTTCTACAATTTCTTTTCCTGCTATAATATCTGTGGTTGATAGTAACATACAATAGCCCTCCTATTTTTTATATTTTTCAACGGCTTTAACAGCTTCAGCAATGGAAGTCGTAATTACTCCCGTGCGCTTAATTAAGCCAATCACAAATAAATTGCGATAAACAAACTGATTTTCAACTCCGTCGCGTACAAGTGCTTCTATTTTCATCATATTGTCCCGGCCTTGTTGACGAACATCTGTAAAGACGCCTACGATTGGTCGATTCAACATCGCAAATGCACCAATCTCTGCTGCTACACCTGAATCAATCTCAACCCCATCTAAAACGGCCACTAATATATCGCTATTTTGCAGCATCTCTAAATCCGCTTGCGCAATCGCCAAACTATCAGCATATGCCGCTTTATCATTTATCGCATCATTCTCCTGTGGTACGTATAATTCAATACCTAGTACTGCTTCTCTTATTGCCGCAGCGAATTGCTCGTTGACTAAACGATCTCCTAAAGAAAATAATCCATTTGCTAAGTATGCCTTCATAATAAAACTCCTATTCCAATGTTTTTTCAAACACTATTTTATGTCGATTTTTCTTATCCACAAAAGTGGAAATAATATCAAATCCATGTTTAAGATTTGTGATGAGCATTGCTTTTCGCTCATTTCTACCATATGTACGAACTTTTTTAAATCCAAGTGCCTGTAGATGTTCATGCTGTCGCCCCATTAATTGACTGGCAATCCCTTGACCCCGTTTCTTTTCATGGACACCACCTAACCAACTGTAAAAAACGCCATCAGGATGTGTATAGCCTAGTTTAAAGCCTAGGATATCTTCATTTTCTACTGCTAATAAACAAAGAAGTCCTTCTTTGCTTTTAAGTTTTTCTAGTGGTAGATTTGCCCCATCAAATACATGTGCATGAATTTCCTGTAATTGCTTCAACCAATCATACGGTACGCCTTCAATTATGACGATATGCATTTTTATCACCCTATCTCTACAGTCATTCATTATAGCAGAAAAGCTCGAACTATAAGGTTGAACATTGCAGTATTATTTTTCTGAAAAAAATAACGTCCTTTATACAGTGCTAAGTATTTATCCTATCGAACAGGCGAACTAATCCGCTCGGAGTTTTTGGATTAAATAAAGAATATTACGATATAGTTTGAGATAACAGGACAGTTTCTCAAGCTAACGGTTAAGTCAGGTGGTAACCTTTCCAAGACATTAACAACGGGAACGGCCACGTGACGCCCATTCTCCTCTATTGTCGCCGAAATACGGGGAGGTAGGAATCATCCCTGTAGACGAAATAAATATGCTATTGCGTAGCTCCCTAACATAAAAATGCTGGTATCCAATACTCATGTCATTTATCAAGTCTTCTAGTAGTTCAAGCATCTCTCCCCAATAAACGGGAAAGAAATCCTTACGGTATAGTATTTTCTCTAAATGCTCTTCGGTAATATCACCGTTTTTAATGCTCTTTTCATCGGTTTCTTCATTTGAACACTTCGCCCCTTTACAGAAAGGTTCATCTTTCATGTGAATAGCCATCTATACCTCTCCAGGTTACCATTGACATAAAATCGGTACCCCGTTCACGCTCCTTACGGTAATCAGAGTAAACCGATATATCCCCAGCCTTCACGTTTCGTCCCAAAATAATAAAAAACCTCCCACTTTTATACGAACCCAAACTCATATCATTTGGATATTTTGTTCGTTTTAGCGGGAGATTATATTCTATTATCCGATTGTTTCCACTATGTTTCCTTGCCGATCTTTAATATATGTTTTTTCAATTAAGAGTGAAAGTTCCGGTATAGAAGATAATTCAAATTCTTTTTCTTGTGGCATCAAGTTTTGAGTGAGTTCCATAACTGCCTTTTCATTTAAAGTTATGGTAACATCCGCTTCCTCCACGCTATAGCCACATTTTTCTCCTGGCTCAAAAACAACTCGGATTTCTCGACCAACTAAGGTTAGTCTTTTCCCTTTTAAAATCCGTCCGCGTAATAGTTTACCGATTATTCCTGCTTGCTTTGCCCCCAGCGTTAACTTATTAAGCTGTTTGCTGAACAACCCTGTTTTCCCCTGCTCCCAAGCTAGTTGGTCCACAAATAAATAGCCGGTGTTTGAGCCTTCTTCCGCCATTCCTTTTTCTACCGCTTCAGCAATGGATGAAATCTGTAAAAGAGATGCACGAGATAAGTCAGTAACATAGCTCGGGATATATTCTAGACCTGCCTTTAGTACACCAATCGTATTCCAAGTTTGCATTGCCTCAAGCTCATCGTCTGTAATCCCTACCATTTGAATAAACTCCACTTGTCCATTTGGTGTATCAATAGCAGGTAACTCGGGATCTAACGTATATGCAAGCGCCGTTAAAAGCGTATCAGCACCTTCGCAGATTGGACCATTAGCATCCAAATAATCACCTGCTCTGAAAACATTGCCACTGTCAAAAACATATCTTCCCATGTTTTGCAGTAAATTTAGCGCCCACGCTGGTGGCTCCTCCTCATCTTCATTTCGAGCAAGACGAAATGTTAACTCAAACCCATATCCGCTATATTTCGCATCTTCAGATTCTTTTTCATATAACTCGGAAAATCCATAAGTTACAAAATGCCAGTGTGGAACTGGTGTCTCACTCTTATAGGCGCTGATTCCTTCAAGTGGATCTTCTCCCCCTAATAAATATGGAATAACCGTTCCATAATGCTTCGGCTCCTGTTCTCCGTAAACTTTTAATAATTCCTGATCAATCGCATCCCAACCATATGCATTTACTTCTTCGCTCATCATCAACGCCCCTTATCCATTTCTATATTACCTATAATTATACTATAAAGTATATAACACACTCTAAAGTGAATAATACCTAGTTTAATTCCTCTAATCTTACTAGATTTTTTTATTAATCGGTGGTGGATATTGAGTAAAAGTTACTAAGTCCTATGGCAATCTATAGAGACCTGGCTAAATATGAAGCCTCAACGGATATCTAAATTCGCCGAGGCGTTATTATAGCTTGGATAAAAAATAATTTGAATGCTTCAAGATTTCGCCTTAACCGTATAACATAGCTGGTGAACGCACACTTTGTAAGTAATGTGCAAGCTTCCCAGCATATACTTTTTCTAAATAAGGTAATTGTGCGATACAATGGGGTGTCATTAATGCTGGGTTTTGATAAACTTTCAGCCCACCAACCTTTAAAAGAGTCGCTACAAATTGTGAGCAAAAATAAGCACGCTCTCTTCGTACCTCCTTTTGCATCATAACGCCAAAGAGCCCGATAAAATTATATTTATAGCGATCACGATTCCAATACATATAACGCACGATTTTCATCATCTCTAAGTATTGATACTGAGATATTTTACAACGATAAATTACACAATCAGCTGTTTCAAATAGCCCTCTTACTGCATCTTCTTGCAAAAAACCCCCACTTAAAGGATTATTTAATTGTCTACGTCCAAAGCTATACATTTCAAAAAGTTCCTCATCAAAAGCAATGGACGCATGATTCATCTCTTTTCCAGTATACATGCCTATAGCTTTTGATAATAATGTACCTGTTTTTGTTAATACTATGTAAATGGTATATGCCATGTCCTCACCCACTTCAATATTCTTCCACACTACCAATACGTTTTAAATATTCAAACGGTTTCATAAATTTCCTTTTTTTATAAGTATAGCTAACGAAGTTGATTTTTTCTTAGAAAAAAATGAAAATTTTCTTAATTTTCATCAATAGACTTATGTTTTTACGCCATCTTGTGATTTACTGATTTTTACTAAGAATTTAAGTATAGGTATGTACAAGAAATTTTAAATATGATTGCCAATGTGCGTGGTGTAAAGTTTGAGGCTTTATAGGAGCTTTTAGTAAAAATTTGAATGTAGCATAGAGTCTCGGACACATCCTGGTTAAGTAAGTATCCTTATAACCAATAGAGGGCGTGTCTTTTTTTTGAGTCAAAAACGATACAATAAAGAATTGAAACAAACTGTAGTGGAGCTTATCACTATGGTATGTTGATCAGTCAACTGTCTAGCGAATATAATGTTTCTGAAGTAAAACTATTTATAAATGAGATTTAGTTACATTCACCAATCGAAGGTGCAGAGAATTAACCGCAGCGGAAGTTTCTTCGATCCAAAAAAATCTTCGATTAAAGCAGGAGATTGAAATTTTAAAAAAGCTATGACCATATTCGTGAAAAAATAACAGAACAAAAACTAATTGACCATATTGAAAACGAAAGCAAACATTATCCTATTCAATTAATGTGTCGCGTTTTAACGTTCGTATTACCAGTCTTTCTACAAGAAACCTAACATGTAAGAAGTTTGAAAACAAAAAAATTATGGCGCGTATTTGTGCCTTCCACAAGGAATCGATTATCTAACACCAGATGAATGCGAAAGAATATAACGGCTACAGCGTAAAACTTAAGGTGTACAAGTTATCTTCCCCTTCATATTTTTGGCGTAACCCCTGAGTTTTTCATTCTACATCCCTGTCAAAGGGTTCTTTTCACTTTGACAGGGATGTGGAACACTCCATAGTGGTTGCCACAAAACCAAAACTTAACTTTTGTGTGTCTAAAATCATGACTTAGATCAAATTTCCATTAAACCCCAATCACTAGACGCAATTGGGGTTTAATTTTCATACTAGCAATTTTTCAACTGGCTTTTTTATTGCCGGATTTTCATATTTTAATTCTTTATCATTGCCTGGGTGTTGGAACAATTATTTTGGTATATACTTATCGCTTCTTTTAAAAATATTTGCTCCTTTTCTGTAAAAGGATTTGGAAATTTGAATGATTCTGTGAATGGTAGCTTTTTCTCAACCAAATCTAAATTTCCTTTCAATGTTTCATTCATAAGTTGCAGAAGTGTTTTAACAGTTTCTTGAGCTTCTTTTGAAGAAGGTATAGCTTCTGTAAATGTTAAACATTTAATTTCTGATAGAACTTTAGTCCATTTTTTATCTAGATCAATTTCTTCGGATTTATTTATATTAAATAATTCATCAGTTATATCTGAAAAGTGTTCTTTAAACCATGTTTCAGTATTTTCAGCAAACATTAATTTTTGAAGCATAGCACAAAATATCTCGATATTAATGATTTCCTCATCTTTCACTGTTTCAATAAGGTGGTTTATATCAGATAATATATTTATAATTTCAAGTTTTTTTGCTTCAAATAACTGTTTTTGTGCGTTTAAAGATTTTAAGATAATTTCACCTTTAACAGTGTTTTTTTGCAGTATGTCTTTAATTTCCTTTAGCGACAAGCCTAGAAACTGTAATGACTTAATGTTTTGTAAAGTAGATAGATCCTCTGTAGTATATAATCTATGTCCACCCTCTGTATAATCACTTGGTTTCAATAGGTCTATGCTGTCATAATATCGAAGTGTTCTAATACTAACACCAGACGTTTGCACAAGTTGACCTATCGTAAAAATACCTTTCTCCGACAAATTATTCTCTCCTTAATGATTGACTTTAAAGTATCGTATAACGGGATAAGAAAACTTTTTTCCATTTAAAGTATAAATTGCTGCAATTAAAATTAATATTGTTTCAAGAATAATAAGTGCAAAAGAAAGGTTGGAAACTGCGCTCCATTTTTTAGACATAAAAGTTAATAACAAAAAAACTGGGAAGAAAGTAAAATGAAGGTTCATCCCTTCTTTTGCATGGTCAGCAAAATATTTATTCTTATTCCTTGATACTAAGTATACCAATATAGGTAAAATAAAGGTTAATAATAGTGAGAACAGATGCATTGAACTTGCTAATCCTCTGTTTAATATACTCTCTTTTTTCACTGTGCTTTTCCTCCAATAGCATATTTTTAATTGTTACCTTTTAAAGTGAGTAACTAAATTCATCATAAAAGGTAACGCTACTGGAGATTCAAGGACAAATGATAATTTTATCATTAAACACTTACATATAAGAATTCACGTTTGGATTTTTGTGATTTTGGTATCTACGTTTTGGTGATTAACTCCAAATAAGGTAGCGAAGTAAAAGGATAATGAGTGAAATTTCATTTGAAATTGTTTGTTGCAGATTTAAATAAAAACAAGTGATTTCTTTAAAGTTTTCCTATGTTTAAATACTTTATCAAATATAGCTGTTGTTATTTTTAGTTTGCTCTATTGTATGATATAATCGCTTTACTGACTAACCTAAGCAAGTCAAATTGAGCTGTAGCGATACCGTACGCTACAGCTTTTTTTGTATTCTCTTCCTCAAGGATTATTGCTTTCCAAATACTCCTCGGCTAGTTGTGGATTTTTATATATGGCCATACCAGTTTTCAATTTTTTAAAGCCGATCTTTTCGTAAAAAGGTTCATTTCCTGTTGTTGCAATTAGCTGAATACAAGAAACATCCTCTAATTGGTCGATGATGTCCTCTAAAAGAATTTTAGCTATCCCGCTTCTTTGATAATTTTTATGTACTACAACATCATAAATCGTAGCATTAAATACTCCATCTGAAAGAGCTCTCGCAAATCCTATAATTTTATGATCTTTTACTGCGAAAACTTGATGTGTACTTGCATTGTAAACTTTTTTTATTATACGTTCGTCATGTTTCATCCACCCTACTGATTGATAAACTTCTTTTAACATTGTTAGCTCGTTTTCCTCTACCTCATATTTAAGTAAAACCATTTTTACTCCCCCTATTTTTTCTTTTAGTGTTGATTAACTATATTTAACCATCAAATTAAAGATGATTACATACCATTTATAAACCAAGTCTCTTGACGAACATTCGTTCTGGTATTAAAATGATAGAAAAGGAGGCAATTTTATGCAAAAAACGAACACCATTGAATTAGCACATTTCTCAGAAGAGTATGTGGCTATTTTGAATGCCTTTGAGCTTCCGGAAGAACAAAGGCAATTTACTGCCCTTCCAAAAGAGATTTCTATAGAGAGGCTTGGTCAATATCCGATTGTTATTCTGAGTGACCATGTACCTGTAGGTTTTTTTGTCCTGTACGCAACAGAAAGAGTAAAAGAATACTCTAATAATCCAAATGCTATGCTGCTTACTGCATTATCTATTGACCATAAACAACAAGGAAACGGGTACGCCAAAAAAGGGATGTTAGCATTGTCTGAATTTATGAAGAGGGAATTTAAAGAATATAATGAAGTTGTTTTAGTCGTTAATCATAAAAATATTCCGGCTCAAAATTTGTATTTAAAAGCTGGCTTTGTCGATAACGGGGAAAGAAGAATGGGACGTATTGGCGAGCAAATTGTTATGAACCTAACCATTTAATAATTGTAGATATGATTTCTCAAAAATCACTCGTTATGACATGAGTGATTTTTTTCTGTCCGCCCCTTTACTGATGGCGCCCATACATATGATTGTTAGTACGGATAGCTGTTTTGACAATCGGCTATTTAAAGAAAAAATGCCAACGACATGTGTAAGAATTATACTCTTTTGTGTGGGATTCCACTTCAAATTTTCAAGTTCCTTCCCATAGTTTACATAATATTTTTATTCAGAAATAAAGTGTTCCTCTATTTTGTAAGTTCTCATAGTAGCTCTCTTGCTTCCACACCATAAGAAGTTTAAACTGCTTTAGAACATGCTGTCCCCACCGTCATCAACAGCTATACCTTTATTACAACCTCATAATAAAAGCAGATGGCCATGTAGAGGTCCATTACAGAACTCTAAACCATCTGCTTTTATAAGCACTTTTTTATCATTAAAAAGAATGGAGATATGTTTGTTCCTCTTCCTAAGTCTCCAATTCTACACTTCTCCTTTTTTACGAGCTGCCATTTCATCTTTCATTTCTTCTTTTAATCCTTCAATTGACTTTTGACGTCGCTTATTTTTTTCTTTAATCATTTCACTTTGCATAGGGTCTGCAAACTCCAAACTAATTTCCGCTTCATGAAGTTTTTCTTCAGTGTTTTTAACGATATCACGGATTCGTTCAACGTTATTGGATCTATCATCTGGTTTTGAGTGTCTTGAATTAGCCATGGTAACCTCCTAAAATTTTGACATAAATCTAGGTTGGCTAATTTAGAATGTTCCTATGTGTACTAATTTTTACTAAGAAGAATGCTACCTTTTTTATTTCCACTTATAGTAAGCATTTTGGAATAACAAGGGTCTTATTTTTTTGTTTTTATCGGAAATATTAGTTGTAACTTTCTTAAATATCTTCTCAAATCTTTTTAAAAAAGGTTTAGAAAAAGAGAAACAGTTTTTATATGAAATCAATGAATAGTAGACAACAAAGCAAACGAGTGGCTTTTAATACAAAAAACAGGACTGGTACCTGTCATTTGTTATTGCTTATATGATTAATCAACAGCTTTTCCACCTGTGATTTAAGAGCTTGATTTGCATAACGAAGTACTACATCATTACCTGCAGTGGCAACTTGCACGTCACTAAAGTATTCATCTACTGGTTGCCAACCTACGACTCGTATACGTTTTTGTGCAAGTTCTCGTTTGAGGTTAAAATATTCTTGTCTTAGATCCTTTAGTAATGAATCCATCATTGGAAGAAATACCGTTTTCATTTTAAACTGCTCTAATTTACAATAGTCAACCTGCAATGATTTAACTGCTAGCTCTAATAAAAGATACTTATGAAGTAACTGTCTTTCGTCAGCTTTAATCATAATAATCAGCATCCAGTTGGGCTGATTGAATACTTTGGATTGGAATACTTTTCGTTTTAAGTAGTGTTTCAAGTATGAGTTCATTAGTATTCATCGATTTAATTATCCCAGTCCACTGTGTGATTTTGTAGTCTTTCCACTCTTCTAATTTTATGTGCAATTGCTGGTTAAAAGCTCGATCGATTGTATTCTGTAGTTCTTCCAGTTCCCACTCAGTCAATTCTCTTGGCTGTTCTTTGCGCTCTTGTTTGTACTCTCTAAGAAGCTCCAAATGCTCCGGCAACATCATCGATGCCCATTTAATATTACCTCTATCTTGTATCATAAATAAATCACTCCTATGCCAAATGACCACCAACTAAGCGATCTCGATTAATAGCTGTACCAGCTTTTGTGAAAGAAACTGCTCTTAATATTGAGGTAGCTCCAAACCTGTTGCGTATTGCATCCATTGTAGGACCGATTATTTGACGCTGTGGCTTACAATCATCAAATAAATCCAATTGAATGCTATGCTCTCTCTCTAAGTTGGATATTCGGACAGATAACTGCCGAGCTGGTTCACCTGCAAAATGTTCATCCAGTAATTCAATACAAGTTTTATACATCACAAGTGTTTCGCTTGTTGGTACTGCAATCGTTTTAGATCGATGGAATCCTTTGGTCGTGGCATTATGACTGTAGGAAAGACCTAAGCTGATTGTACGGCCAACAAACCCTACATCACGTGTGCGTTTCATTACGTCTTCACACATTTCTAGGAGCACTACAGAGATTTCTTTTCGTGTGTGATAATCCCTCATCAGCATTTGACCCTTCCCAAAACTTAAAGCACCGTTTGTTATTAACGGCTCCCCTAATTTGGATAAATCGATTCCCCATGCATGGTAATAGAGTTGATTGCCCATTACACCAAAGCGCTTTTCTAATTCTTTTAGATCTGTATTAGCCAAACCACCAACTGTTTGTATTCCCATAGCATTTAGATTTGCTTCCATCTGTTTACCGATTCCCCACATTTCAGAAAGGGGTCGAACTGGCCATACTTTCTTTGGAATATCTTCATACGTCCATTTAGCAAAGCCTGTTTTCTTTGCTTCAAGGTCTAAAGCTAATTTAGCTATTAACATATTGGGTCCCATACCTACTGCACTAGGTATATTAAATTGGTCAAGAATAGCCCTTTGTATTTCCTTAGCCGTTTCTTCAGGTGAACCCCAAAGCTTTTCAGTGCCGGTTAAATCAACAAAACTTTCATCCACACTATACACATGTATAGCATCGACTGGTACGTAATTAGAGATCAATTTTGTAATCGTCATCGACATTTGAATAAAGAAACTCATTTTAGGCTCAAACAATCTAATGTCAGGGTGTTTAGGTATTTCATAACGACGACTACCAGTTTTGATATTAAATTTTTCTTTCATTAAGGGGGAGGCAGCAAGCACTACGCTACCTGGTTGGTCAAAATTTGCTACTACTGCAACTGGAGTTTTTAAAACATCTAGCCCATGTAACATCGCTACGATACTGGCGTAAAAGCATTTCATATCGATACACATAATAGGTCTATTGGGCATACTTTCATAATTCATACAACTTCACGCCCTTACTAACAAAAGGAATAACGACTAGAACATTACTGATCAAAAAAGTACGTTTTGCACATCTTGTAAAATAAAATGCTTGAAATAAATCGCCAACAATTTTAATGATTTTTACATACCTTTTTGCTAAGGAATCATCTTTCACTACATACATCATGTTCACTAAATGATTGCGCTGCATAGCTTTAATCAGTCGCTCTCTCATCTTAGCTTTCCCCCACTATCTCTCAAATTTTATAAATAACAGCTGATATTTTTTATTGGCACATTGATTTTCCCTTTACCTATCATATGTAAGAACATTTGTTTGTATACATTCTAGAACAAACGTTTGCGTTTTAGCAAGATGGAATTTTTGGAAACGATAAAATACCAGGTACTCAATGGCACTAGACTTACCACTGTCAAGTAGACATCTACTTAATCTTTTTTTTGAAGTGTTGTTTCCACATAGCCACAAAGTAAATGAAACATTATAAAACTAATAAAATTAATAACAGCGGTATTTCGTTCTTTTTCTCAAGCTATTGCAACTTAACGAAAAACTCCCTTGCTTTTGGGGCTGGTATCCCTATTGCCTTTTTCTTATTCCAGTTGTTAAGTACAGTTGACGAAAGCCTTAATGTACTTAATTACTTCACAGTCAATGCATTATTTGATACAACTGCTATTCTAGAAGGCGAAAACTATTGGTGGAAGCTAATCATTCTTTTAGGTATTGGTATAGTTCTCTATATAGCAAGTCTAGAAGTATTTAAACGAAAAGACCGCTTTAATTTTCATGAAACGAGCTAGCGAATAATTAAATTCGCATGCTCGTTTTTTGCTTTTTTTCTAAAGTGAAAATGTTGTATATCTCAGTTTACAAAAATGGATTCTCATAAAAAACATGTTTCGTGATAATAAAGTCGTTTAAATCATAAAATAATAAAGTCATTTAAAATTAAATTGTCGACGATGCTATTCAACAAACGGGGAAGGAACTGTTGGGGAACTGAATCTGATGAACTTTGGGAGGTCTGAAATTGTCCATCGAGAAAATCCTATCGATTGTGGCCGTATTGTTCTTTTTGAGTTATTTCATTTTTTTTCTCATACTTCACTTTAAAAATACAGGCTATCATCCTATTCGACATGCTGTAAGTGATTACGGTGTAGGTGCTACGAAAAATTTATTTTTAATTTACGCTTGGTTCAGCAACTTAGGGGCATTGTCACTTTCTATCGTGTTGTTGAATGTAAAAGATCGCTTCTCCATATCCTCGTCCATTCCGATTCTAATCATTCTAATGGTCATCTCCCGTATCCTCATGTTATTCTTTCCAACTGACCTAGAAGGAGAAAAACTTACGGTTCGAGGAAAACTCCATTACTTATTTGCTATTCTTGCGTTCGCTTTTTCCTATATGGTCATTGATCGTGGAGGAAGTCATTTAAAATTACTGGAAGGCTTTAAAAATCTAAATCTATTTTTTTACATCATAACAATGATTTCTTCTATCTCGCTTGGGGCTGTTATTGTAACGATGTTCAAGCCGTTGCGATTTATCTTTGGGATTTGTGAGCGAGTGTTCCTGTTGTCAATCAACATTTGGTTTATTGTCGTAAGCATCTGGTTCGTTTACCTTCTATGATAAATGAATGAAGGTTTTTAACAATTAAACAAACACGTGTGATTGTTGCATAATGATTGGGTTTTTAAACGACTTTATTGTTATTTCTAGGAGTTCTTATTCAGTAATTGTTCAAAGAATTAAAACATCTTTACTTTTACACCGTTCACATTTACGGACGGTGTAATGCGTTTTTCTGCTTTAAGATTAAACATCTATATTATCATTACATAAAACATAAAGTTTGGTCTTTGATTGATTGTGCATTTTATTCACTTAAACTAATGGATGCTTTTTATTGAATATTCGATTCACGAAATACCCAACAAAAAACAAAGTTAAAACCGATTCCCTAACATACAGGGGATCGGTTTTTCTTCGTTAGTAGCTACTTTTAACAATAAAGTAATCCGTTTTTATCTGTTTGCTATTGTCTTCGATGGACAAAAGAGAAAATTAAGAAACATATAAAATCATTTAGTGTGTGTTTCCTATCTCTATACTATAGCTCTTTTTCAATCTTTGTATGTATTAAATATCTCATTAGCTATATTTAATATTAATTTTACCTCAGTTTCACTTTTGTCTTCTACAAAATTTTGCAAGATCATAATCAACTCTTTTTTTCAAAATAGTAATATTCCTATCCCCTCTTTCAACACCAGCTAAATACGAAGTTTGTAGTCCACATTTTTCAGCTAATACTTCTTGAGTGATTAATTAATCTCCTGAAAAAACATGAACATAAGTTAATTTCCCCGTAACAAAATGAGCTATAAATAAAATGAATTTGAAAATTATAAAAAACCCTAAAAACATAAAAATTTATTTAATATTGTTCTAAATTCTTCAAAAGTTGCTTCACTTTTTTGATAACCAAAAGAGCATGCCATATTAGGCTAGGCATGCTCTTTTTTCGAAAAATAAAGAAAGGGAGATTTTTATCGATTAATTAAATCTTTTAACGTCTTATCGTACACCCGATAAACAATAGAAATAACTTTATAGGACCTATCACAACGATTTCATTCCTCCTTGATCCATTCCATTACTTGTTCAGATGCTTTTGCACACTTTCTAAAAACTTGATTCGACTATAAACAGGACCTCCTTCCATAAGAGGATCAACCACATTGACATATACGTGATCGTGTTTAAAGGCATTAATATTTTGGATAATTGGATTCTTTTTCAAGTCTTCGAATGCATTTTCCGCATCTTTGTTATCATTCGTAGAAAATTGCACAAACAAATAGTCTGGGTTCATCTCTGCCAATTGCTCGGCAGAGATTGCATCTTGCAATTTAGCCATACCTATCTGATCTGGCATTTCTAAACCAATGTCATTGTATAAAAAGGGGTTAAAGTCTACATTTTTCGCAAAAATGTAAGTTTGCCCTCCGCGAATACGAACAGCGGCTACTTTTTTACCTTGAAGCTTTTCTTTTAACGATGCTTTTACTGCTTGTGAATCTGTTTTATATTGGGATAGAATTTTTTCTGCCTCACCTTGCTTTCCAGTCAATTCAGCCATTAATTTCAAATTATCTTCCCAGTTTGTAGAAACGTGCGACACCAAAATAGTGGGAGCAATTTTTTGCAATTTCTCCACTACTTCTTTTGGGAACTTGGTTGAACCTAAAATAACGTCTGGCTCTAATTGCAATATCTTCTCAAGGTTAGGTTGTCTTTTTTCACCAATTGATTCCGCCTTGCCCGTTACCGAAGCAAATATTTCTGGAAACTTTCCGCCCACCGATATTGCCCCTACTGGATGAACGTCAAGCATTACCGCATCTTCCATTGCTTCCATAGCCCCAGTAATCACAATTTTTTCTGCTTTTTGTGGAACGGTATACTGTTCACCGAGATACTCAATCGTTCTTGCTTCACTTGTTCCTGTATTGTTCACTTGAGACTGCGCTAAATCTCCGTTGCTGCCGGAGATTGAGCTTGATTTGCTCTGTTTGTCTCCTCCTCCACATGCAGCCAAAACAATCATGAATGATGCTATCAAACCAACTAGTATAAACTTATTATTCATTCTTCACCGGAACCCCTTTCAAAACAGTATCCTTATCATAATGATCAGTATTATTAATCCCTAAATGCTCACGCAAGGTGACACCCGTATATTCACTTCTGAACAAACCTCTTTCAACCAATTGCGGCATCAGCTTTTCAAAAAATATTTTCGAAGATTTTTCTGAACCGCCGGGAATAGCTATAAATCCGTCGATAGCTCCAGCCTCAAATCGCTCAATTATATCGTTCAATACGTCTTCAACCGTTCCAACTGACACCCAGTGAGCAGACCCGACAACCTCTGGCCTTGCTAATACCTCTTCCACTGTAGGCTGATGATTTGTAATATACCGACGCAGCAGCTCAGCATGTGTTCGGCTACGGACTGGCTGATTCGGATCAGGTAGCATATCCAAAGTTACTCGACGATCCAAAGCAAAGCTACTCAAATCAAGACCCAGTACTGATTTAAGCGATGCATGTCTGCGTTCAATAGTCAAATGTGCGTGTGCGGCCTTATGTAATTCATGGGCTTCCTCGCGAGTTTCGGCCAAGAAAAAATATAAACCTGGCAAAACTTTTATGGCGTCCGGATCGCGCCCATGCTCAATAACTCTTCTTCTCAGATCATTTCGCAATTCCACTCCCGATTCAAGATCTGGCATCGCTGCAAAAATAGCATCTGCTATTGAAGAGGCAAAATTTCGTCCTGTATCCGACGCACCTGCTTGAAATAAAGGAATCGATCCCGATTTATGGGCAGGCAAAGTAAGTGGTCCCTTAACACTAAAAAACTCACCTGAATGATTAATTGGAGAAATCTTATTCATATCAGAAAAAATACCTGACTCACGGTCAATAACGATGGCTTCATTCGGAAAACTTCCCCATAGTTTGCTTACGATCTCAGTAAATTCAATTGCTTTCGCATATCTTTCTTGTGATGATGGCATAGGTGACTCACCGAAATTTTCAGCACCTTCAATAGAAGTGACAATATTCCAGCCAGCACGTCCATTGCTTAGCCAATGCAAAGACTGAAGCTGTCTAGCAACAACATACGGTGGATTAAAAGTCGTAGAAATAGTCGTAACTAACCCGATCCGCTCTGTTTCACGAGCAATCGCTGCAAATATCATAGTAGGGTCAGGACTACCGAAATTAGCGGAATCGCCAAGCATCTGTGGACTAACAAAAAGATAATCCGCCCTGAAAAGAAAATCGAGCTTTGATCTCTCCGCCATCTTTGCCAAATCAATGTAAGGTTCAATTGAACCCATTTTTTCCACACCGCTGTCTGGGCGTCGCCAGTCGCCTCCTTTCAACCAAGCAGATAGGACTAATCCAATACATAATTGTCTATTTACAGTCAATATTACCAACCCTTCCTATATAGAAAAAATAGTTTTGCGCCCATGAAATACTCTGATCAGATGTTACCTCTAAAGGGCCATTAGTTAATAATGATTCTCATTATCGATTACAGTGTAGCAAGGTATGCAACAAATGCAAATACACAAATCATAAATACTATATGCATTATTATCTAATCTAGGTTTGCTGAATGATGATTTAGCCGACATGTAAGATAGGGCTGTAAGGAAAAAATGAGACAAAGAAAAAAAGCCTGCACTCCCGGTTCATCACCAGTTGCAGGCGTAATATATCAATCAGTAACTCAATTTATATGATTATCTAAATTATGTATGTATGCAGAGGGAGACACACCAAATTTCTTTTTAAACGCTCTACTGAAATATAGCGGATTGGTATAACCAACACTAATAGCAATATCGTGAATGGGAAAATTGCTTACTTTAAGTAAGTCACTCGCTCTTTCCATACGATAATTGATAAGATAGTCGATTGGACGAAATCCAGTATGTTTGTGAAAGAAGTAGGAAAAACGCTTGGGACTCATTGCATGCAGCTCCGCCAATTCGTCGAGTGTCAACGGATTCATATAATACCGGTGTATGTATGCAATAGCCTCCTCTATCACCCTTTCACTTGGTGAACTGCCACTCTCTCGATGCTTACACCCCACCAAAACTTGATGCATGACACTTAAAAATAACTCCTTAACACGAAGCTTTCCAATACCTCTAAGTGTGTTGGCATTCTGATGAAGCATGATAAGTAATTCTAGCACTCTCGGATTTGCTCCCGCTTCCAGTTTGAAATGAGCGTCGCATTCATGACTTCCATATACTTCGTCTAACTTGTCAAATCTATAAAACAGTAAATAGTACTCGTACTCTGATTGACTTAAAACTTGCGCGTCCAGTTGCATACCTGGAGCCACATGAACTACTGCGCCTGGATGTAATTCATAGACAGTTCCATTCACACTCATTCTAGCCTCTCCACGAATTACAAAAAGAAATCCATGCCGGACAGCCTTAAATTCACTTAGTATACTTTTCGGCTGGATGACTAAACGGTGAACACCTTCTATATCATAGAAACCTCTAGCAAATATCTCGGCTAATTTATCCAAATCTATCATGATATGCACCTGCTCCCTCTCCAAACATTGTACATGAAGTATAGTTAATAATGATTCTCATTATTAACTATAGTCTAGCAAGGTTTGCAACAAATGCAAATACACAAATCACAAATGCTATATGCATTATTATCTAATTCAGGTTTACTGAATGATGATTTAGGCGATATTGTAAGAGCCTTGTTAACTTCCACATACAATTTCCAGTGTTTAATTTCTTCATCACATTGTATCTCGATTTAGTCAAAATCGTGAGTCCTTATATAACACCTATTAATTCCTTACATATCATCTCTATTTCTTGTGAAAAGGATTTTACTCGAAAGGCTTCTGAATATACTTTGTTCTCAGATAAAGCTTCTACTTGCTGTAACTTTTCTTCATAGGTTTGTACAAAATGATCCAGTGTTGGACTTTTCAATTTCAGGGCATTAGCAATCCCTTGAATGATTTTCACACGATAGTAATCCTCTTTTGGCATTCTAGGAATATCCCATTCCCCATCATGATTTTTAAAAATCCTTCTAAGAGGAACTGCAGAAAAATCAAAGTATCGTCCTTCTTGATTTGGTATAGAAAATGGGTCAATTAATAAGGATGCATAGCGAATATAGAGCAGATACTCTTGATGTATGGACTCAAGTTTGTTAAAATCCTTATTTCTTGTCTGGCTATACTTTCTGGCTGTAATGGATAATTATCATCTACCATAAATTTCAATAGATTTAGAGGTTGAATATTGAAGTGTTTTACAATCGCCATCATTTCTTTCCAATAATTTAATAAATGACGAATCATTGTATAAGTAATAGGACCTTCAGGATAAAGCTTATACACATACTTTGTTATTTTCTTTTCGTCAAATATTGCTTTTAATGAGAAATCATTCATAAATAAAGGAGGGTGCACGTATAAAGAAATATTTCTTGTTTCTGCCTCAAGGGGAGACGCTACTTTTTTCAGATGAACCCCTAAATAATTAAACAATTCAAATAATCTATCTAATCTATCCGATTTTGAGTAAGTTGAACCAATATAAACTGTTTTCTTTACTCCTGTCGTCAATACTTCATTTGATGGAATCTCGCTTAACCATCTAGTATCTCCATAATATGTTGAAAAACTAATTACCTCAGCCTGGGGAGATACATTCTTTAGGAAATTAGTTATTAAATGACTAGAGCCAAATGTAGGTGAAATTAATATAAAGCAGCTAGCCTCCTTCAACACTTTGCTATCGATTTGTGCTAATACTGATATATAAGAATCTGTTGTAACACTAAGTACAACGGTATCCCATTCGCCAGATATTGTATGATAACCTTTAAAAAAAGCATCAATAGTACATGTTCCTGCAACAGACTGATGTTGTGTATTTTGTATATATACCTTAAGTGCAAGTTGATGCTGAACGATAGTTTTAAAAAAAATTTTGGAACGTAAAGATTCTCGACCAGCAATAGCTACTTTACCATTATAATAATTCTTGAAATTCACAGCTAATTGAATTACCGTGGGCCCTGTTCCTAACAGTAAAACCTTATTAAAATAGGTCATAATCTTCTCCTCATCTATTTATCATTACTTTTCGATATAAAATAACATCAAATACACTTTGAGGGTGAATAATTTTCTCTATTATATGCCATTTGGTTTCGTCTACTTTTTGCATTGGATAATTAAAAAGAGACTTTAAACCATTTCCATAACGCATAGCAATAAGCACATCTTTATTTGTTAAATCATATAATTGGTCTAGTATGTCATATTTATAGCTAACAGTTGAACTAAATATAATATGACTAATCTGTTTAATAACTGCGAGTTCCCGTACTGACTTATTGTCAATTTGAACTGATAAATGACTTCCTATTTTATTTACTACATGTTTTCCCAACTGAATCGCTTCATCATCAATATCAATTCCAAACACATCTGCGCCTGTTCGTTCCGCAATCATTAATAATGTTATAGGAAAAGGTCCGGATCCTACCAAGAGTACCTTTGACTGGCTGGTGATTTGAAAACCTCCAAATTCTTTTTCAATGCAGTTTTCTATGTTAAGAAAATAATTAGTAATTTCCTCTTGTTCATGACTTAATAATAAAGCTCTATATTTTTCCATGATTTGGACGCAAATAGAAGAGTTATTTCTTAGATTCTCGACTAATGATACTATTTCAATTGATTGATCTAAATTATTCCATTGTTTTTGATTGTCATGATTAATAATAAAGGAAGAATAATCATCAATTATTCCACACAACTCTGAATACTCAACTATTAAATGATTGTTGTTTTGATTGATCAATAACTTAAATTTTTTATCAAAGTAATGTAATTTCTTTAAAAACACATCTATATCCATGGCTTGCCTCACTCCTATATTTAGGATTAAAGTTCAATATATGCGGTAGCCTTTAATACTATTTCAACGCTTCCCTCTATATGAAAGTTAACTATTTAAACAAAAGCAGCCTCCAATTTGGAGGCTATTTTTGTTTAAACGCATATAGTATTAGATTCCCTCCCCAAAGAGCGCCTTTTGCTTTT
Source organism: Lysinibacillus sp. NPDC096382 (assembly GCF_044762845.1). NCBI lineage: Bacteria > Bacillati > Bacillota > Bacilli > Caryophanales > Bacillaceae > Lysinibacillus > Lysinibacillus sp. NPDC096382. Next base: position 14,493 of record NZ_JBIWFC010000013.1, on the reverse strand, counting down.
TTCTCTACTTTTCTTCGCACGATCGCCATCGCTAAATAGACTTCGGATGATTTCCTTTATCAAATCAAGCAAGGCCAGGTACTAATGAGCCTGGTCTTTGCTGTTTATTTAGTCCCTAACTAAAACATCTAAATAGCCGCAAAACTGGTTACTGTCTGAACTTATGTTTGTTTACACGGGTGACAGAGCTGGATGAGCAATTGCTCCACTTCAGTTTTAAGGGCTTGGTTCGCATAACGAAGCATTTCATCTTCACCTGCTGTCGCTATACACAAATCACTAAAATATGCACCATCAGCATGTTAGGACCCATCCCAATAGCACTTGGAATACGAAACTATCATATATCGCTTTTTGAATTCCCTTTGCTGTATCTTCAGGAGGTCCCCAAAGCTTTGCTGTTTCAGTTAAGTCCACCCAACTTTCATCGACACTATAAATATGTATGCACTCTGGAGGCACATACTTTGAAATAAGACGAGTAATAGCCATAGACATTTCAATGAAGAAACTCATCTTCGGTTCAAAAAGCTTTATATCTGGATGCTTTGGTATTTCAAAACGAAGATTTCCTGTTTTTATCTTGAATCGCTCCTTCAGGTGGCGATGCAGCTAAGACAACGCTACCAGGTTGAGTGAAATTAGCTACTATTGCGATTGGGGTTGTCATGAAGTCTAAACCTTCAAGCATTGCCATGCAACTAGCGTAAAAGCTTTTCATATCAATACATATAATGGAACGTTCAGGCAGGTTTTCATACATTAAATAATCCCTCGCTCTTTATAGACAGCTGGAACAATAACAAGAACATTATTGAGAATAAAAGTGCGCTATTGACTACCTTAATTATTTTAATATACCTTTTCGTGATGACTCCAGACTTTGAAATGTACATCATATTTACTAACTGATTGTGTTGCATCGCTTTTATTAACTGATCTTTCATTGTTTTTACTCTCCCTCCGCAACAAAAAGAACGTTCGTTCGTATGTATGCCATACGCACAAATGTTCTTTTTTTAGAAGCGGTAATTTTTAAATCACTCCTTTTAATTGATCGAAAACTGACTTAAAGTCCTGTAATTCCCCAATTTCTCGGAAGTTTCTCAATGGATTCCTACAGTTCTAATTCTTCCTAATACAAATGGTATTGTAAATTTTTCTGGACTTAAGGAGTTATTCACTGCTTCCCAATATAACGGTGTGGCGATTAGTCCTTTATCATTACCCCGGGGCGGTTATTCTTACAGACAATTAAAAAACGCACACTGCCTTGATGTGGACATCTGCAGTCTCTGCAATTCACATTCCACTTAGTTGATGAAAAACATGAATTGCTGTAACTACAATCGAAGGTGTATTAGCGCTTGATGAACATGTACTTAAAACCTAAAACAAGCATAACCCCGTTCTAAATTTAGGACGTAGACCCAACTTCACTGTACTTAAAAATATAACAATAAAGTGATCAGACTTGGTTTTAAATTATCAAACTTTATTTTAAAACCACACCAACAAAGAGGAAGGCATTCGAGTTTTATTATGAAAAAATGATGGAGTAAATGCAAAAACTAGTCCCAGATTTCAGGACTAGTCTTTGGGTAACTTATTTATTCTTTTTTGTTGCGATTACACGTGGTTCCGTCGTACTATTTGATGCATCAGTAACAACAGTTGCATTTCGTTCTTTGCCTTTATTTGTTGCGATTACATGTGGTTCCGTCGTACTATTTGATGCATCAGTAACAATAGTTGCATTTTGTTCTTTGCCTTTATTTGTTGCGATTACATGTGGTTCCGTCGTACTATTTGATGCATCAGTAACAATAGCTGCATTTTGTTCTTTGCCTTCTTTCAGCGTTGGTGGCTCTTGGCCAGTTGCCGCAAAGACGGTCATCCCTCCAATGACTAATGTACATGCTAATGCTGTTCCTAAAACCGACTTTTTCTTTAAGGTCATAATAGACACTATCCTTTCTTCAATCCCGTTTTTACTAAAATGATTACAAAGCGGCGTAACCGTATAGGTTTCATCTGCCATATTGATGAGAGATAGTGCATATGCTGACTTTGCCTTATCTCCAAACTGTCTAATAACCCTTTCGTCGCAAGACAATTCAATGTCTCTGTTTACTATAAAATACATAAACCAAACTAATGGATTAAACCAATGCAAAGCTACCATAATCGTTAAAATTACTTTCCACAAAACGTCAAAGCGTTTAATATGAATTAATTCATGTGTGAGAATAAACTGAATACTTGCAGCGTCTTCCCAATTTGTTGATTTCGGCAATAAGATGACTGGTTTAAAGATTCCATATGTTAATGGGGTTTTAATTCTATCTGATACTGCAATTTGAATCGTTCTTTTTAACTTATGATCGTTTAGCCATTGATTGAGATGCTCATTATTCTTCACTGGGATGGCTGTTTGAAATTCTTTATAAAATCTAACATAGGCCACTATAAAGAATAATAAAACCCCGATACCCCCACATGCCCAAAGGTACTGAACGAAATCGCTTGTCATCACAAGCAAAAGCTGATGATTGAACGTGTTTGATGTTTGTGCGACTTCGATTGTATTGTGCATACTTTCCGAATCATTTGAGTGAGTGAGCGTAACAAATAAGTTTTTCAGCATAGGCTGTATGCTTAACTTTGAATAAAAGGAGTAGGGGATGAGTAGTTTAAATGCAACGAATCCCCAAAGAATTAAAAATGTTTGCTTTGGCACTTTATTTCTTACTAACATCCTCATCAATAGCACAATGATGAGGAGGAGAGATGCGTCTACACTCATGTTGAGAATACTCATATCATAATTCCTCACTCAAGATCTTTAACAATTTGCTTTAATTTATCGATCTCACTCGCGGACATTTTTTTCTTGTCTAGTAAGGATGCGAATAGTAAAGATTTAGAACCATTAAATATTTTATCAATCAATTCCGTCGTTTCTTGTTCTTGTATCTGTTCTTTTCTGATGATTGGATGACAGATAAAGTTAGGTTCAATTCTTTCAATGGCCCCTTTTTTTATACATTTTTTTATAACTGTATAGGTGGTATTTTTATTCCAACCTATTCGTTCGTTTAATATTTGTGAGAGCTGTTTAGCTGTCAAATCGCCTTCTTCCCATAAAATATTCATGACTTGTAATTCCGAATCAAACAATTTAACTTGCATACGCGCATGCTCCTTTTCTTAAGTGGACTATTGCAATAGTTTGCCACATTTTTATACTACTGCAATAGTCTGTAGTTGTCAAGACTACCACGATAGTCTTGGAGAGAATCCTTTTTAAGGGCATAATTATACGGGTAAATTAACCTTTGGATACTGTGTCTAAACCCATTTAAAATTCAATAAAAACTTAGTAAAGCCTTCTTCGATGGTGGCTCTTTTAATTTGCCTCGGCTTATTTTAAATTTTCCCTTCATCACCGGCGAGGCTGCGAGAACGATACTACTAGGTTGCTCAAAATTGCCAATAACTGCAATGGGATCTTTCAAGACATCTAAACCTTCTAACATTGCTATACAGCTTGCGTAAAAACATTTCATGTCAATACAAAAAATGGCCATGTGTGGCAGATTATCGTAATTCATATCACCTCACGCTTCCGGTGTGTGACGGGCCTTATTGCTAGAACATTGTTAATAATAAACGTACGCTTTGCCTGCCTCGTAAAGCAAAATGCTGTAAAGGAATCACCAACAATCTTTATGATTTTCACACGCCTTTTTGTAATAACACCGGACTTGGCTACATACATCATGCTAACTACTTGTTGACGCTGCATTGCTTTTATTAACTGTTCTTTCATCTTAGTTGCTCCTTTTCACGCTGTTATATGCACTGAGCACAGCAGGACTGTTTTTTAGAGAAGAACAAACGTTTGTATACCTAATATACGCACATACGTTCCTTATTAGAAGAGGGAATTTTAGTTGATTTTTAAAAAGTCTTTAGAGGGTACATAAATCAATTTTGCCTTGGCCGTAATTGTTGCTGTCGCTTCGCTTTCGCACAGAAAACATTTTGTTAAATGAAGACAATAGGCGTTCGTGTAAGCCTAAAATAGCTTTGTACATATTCTGTGCTTAAGATATGTATTGAAAATTAATTAGAAAGGATGTAATTATTAGCTCGAATATTGACTATACTTCGTCATCAACCGAGTTCACTTCAGATGTAAATGACAATACGCTTTTCAAAAAAGATGATCGAAATTTTATTAATATTCTAAGTGTAGAACAACTAAATACGTTAGAAAATATATCTTTGCTTGATATTTTTCTAAGTAGAAATAAGGTGATAGAGCCTCACTATCATCAAAATGCAGCAGAACTTATTTATTGTATTTCTGGTGCTGCCATTGTTTCTATATTTAATCCTTTTACAAAAGAGTTTAAAAACTATCCTATCGAGCCTGGCCAAGTTGCCAATGTACCACAAGGATGGTGGCATTATGAAATAGCTACTGAGAATGACACACATTTATTGGCTATTTTTAATGCTCCAACTCCTGATGTTATTTTAGGTTCAGATATTTTGAAATTTACACCTTCCAATGTTATGGCTCACACTTATTGTTTAGATGAAAATCAGTGGAAGAAAACAATCACGCCTATTGTACCATCAACATATATCGGTCCACCTAAAGACTGTAACCGTGTAAAATCAACCTCTGAAAAGCAAAAAGATCAAAAGGAGCAAAAAGATCCCCATCATAAACATAAAAATAAGTATAGACCTTCACAATTTATGAACCCATATCCGCCATATCACTATCCAAATATGAATCCATATATGAATCCTTATGGCTCAAATCCTTATGGCTCATATTATTAAGCAATAGTGTATGACTCGACATCATAAGCGCTACACCTTTCATGGCATAAAAATAAATAAAAAGGAAAATCTAATTTTAAGTCATAGCTTCGTTATTACTAAAAGAGGTGTAGAAAATGGAATTATTTCCAGTGATCCATACGAATTTTTGGGATGCTGTAATAGCCGTTCCAGCTGTGTTACTTATTACACAGCTCATTAAGGTGTTTATGCATGTTCAGCCTAAATATGTTCCCGCGATCGCCCTTGCTATTGGCTTGATTATTTCTATTTTCATTAGCCATAGACATAATCTTATCGCAGGAATATTTATGGGCTTTTTTTATGGTTATGCAGCTATCGGAAACTTTGCCGCATTAAAAACAACTATTAATAGCTATAAAAGCAAGAAGTTAAAAGAATAACACTTTCAGCTTATCTACAAATAATGCGTAACAATAAACAAAGGTTGATTTTCACTCCGAGTTGGCGCCTTTCCGCGAGCTTGACTTCAATCTCCTCGTCACTGCGTTCCTGCGGGGCTTTCAGCGCAAGCTCATCCCGCAGGAGTCGCCACTCTCCGTGAAAAATCAACAGCTCCTCATCTTTATTATGAATAGATAAGCTAGAGCCAAAACAGTATTATAATTTTGATTAAAACACCAAAAATCCCATATCATCAAATTACTATACAGCTTTATGCAATCAGGAGTAGCGTTTGTCTACAATCTAATAGGGATAAACTTATTAATTTAGGATGACATTTGTTTAAACACATGCCGTGTATATAAGTTGATTGGAGTGGAGACTGGGCGACTCCTTGGGGGTTAGCAATAGAGGAACGAAGGCGTTATCACATCCTGTGATAACGCCTTCGTGACCAACATCGTGTTGGCCCGAGACCCTGCAGCGTAGCGGATGTTTTCTGTGCGAAAGCGTAGTGTTAACGTAGCGGCAGCAACAAATGTTTTCTGTAGCGAAAGCGAAGCGGCAGCAACAACAAAGCGCCCAGTCAGAACGGAAATCAACCTCACGTTATGATCGCTAACCCCTTTTATTGTAAAAAGTGATTAGAATTTCATTTATTAACACATCCTAATCTCAAATAAATGAACGAGAACATGAGTTAGGAAGTGTAAATATGGAATTGGTAAATGGAAATCTAGCATCACTACGCTATAGGGAAATTTTTAAGATATGGACACAGATCGGCGTTAATAATGGCTATATAGCTTCAAATCATGCATTTTTCAAGCATGCCGTTGATAAAAAATTGAAGGCTATTATCGTGGATTTTGTGCAATGTTTAAAAGAGGAAAATAAACATCTAACTGTGTTATTAAAGGAAAACGGGGTACTTGCTCCTACTACTTCAATCGACTACAGACAGTTGAAAATGGGCAATATCCGAGGAAAAAAAGCCATTAATGATACAGAAATTAGCACCATTTTATCGATGAATATAGCTTCTTCACTTATTTCAGTTAGCCAGGCTTTAGAAATATCCGTTAAGAAGAAGCATACTGCAAAATATGGAGAACTTCATATGAGGTATGCCATACTTGGTGCAAAGCTAGTGCGACTCAGTAATGACAGAGGCTGGCTACTAGCCCCTACTACAATTTAATAAAAGCTCTCGTTTTGTTGAAACGAGAGCTTTTATTGTTGCTTCGCTTTTTCACAGACAAACCTCATGCTAAAGTTTTGTTTAATCACTATAAATTAGAGTGATATGCTAGAAAGCACAGGCTCTGTGAAGAGGTTGATTGGAGTGGAGACTGGGCGACTCCTTGGGGATAGCGTCACAGATGAGACTCTGGAGCGTAGCGAAGCGGCTCATCGGACGCCCCCAGGAAGCTTTGCTCTGTGCGAAAGCGAAGCGGCAGCAACAAATAGTTTTATCTGTGCGAAAGCGAAGCGACAGCAACAAAGCGCCCAGGCGGAACGGTAATCAACCCCTCATTTTGCCGAAGATTATACCTTATTTAATATGATATCTTAACTTTCAGCCTCTTTTTTCCTCATTATCTCCTTCTCACAAACAACAGCTTGTACCATTGATTCACAAGGAACGGTAGCACAGACAAACTATAAATAAAGCCTAATTGTGCGGTGCTTAATGTGGCAACCTCAAACACACTTGTAAGCATTGGAATAAACAATACTGCGTGTAAGCTTAAAAAACCGATTAAGAATGCAAGCCAAGTATATTTATTCGAAAATAGTCCAATGGCGAAGATCGATTCTTTAGCTCGGGAGTTGAAGCCATGCACTAATCGTGACAGGCATAATGTCGTAAATGCCATAGTGCTTGCCGTTAGAGTATCTCCCGTTGACAATCCGATTTCAAAGGCAATAGTTGTAGAAATGGCGATTAGTAATCCTTCGAGTACCACTTGAGTAGTAAATGCTTTGTTTAATAATGGTGTATGAATATTTCGGGGCTTGTCCTTCATTGTTTTTTTATTATTCGGCTCTAGACCGATTGCAATCGCCGGTAAACTATCCGTTAGTAAGTTAATAAATAATAGATGCACAGCCGCAAAAGGAACTGGTAAACCTAATATTGTTGCATATAAAACAACAAAAATGGCCCCTGCATTCCCAGATAATAAGAACAAAATAGCATTTTTAATATTCGTATAGATACTCCTACCGTTTGCAATCGCCTTAACAATCGTTGAAAAATTATCATCTGTTAGTATCATAGAGGAGGCATCCTTAGCGACCTCTGTTCCGGTAACGCCCATTGCCACACCAATGTCGGCCTGTTTTAAGGCAGGGCCATCATTAACACCATCTCCTGTCATGGCGACGACATGTCCTTTTTCCTGCCACGCTTTAACGATACGAATTTTTTGAGCTGGTGTTACTCGGGCATAAACAGAAAAATCATTAACCTTTTCTTGAAGCTGCTGATCTGTTAGACCTTCTATTTCATGCCCTTCAATCGCTTCAGAGGGATCATTTAAAATCCCGATTTGATTGGCAATAGCGGTTGCCGTAATTTTATGATCCCCTGTAATCATCACCGGTTTTATACCAGCCTTTATACACTTTTCAACCGCACCTTTAGATTCTTTTCTTGGCGGATCCATCATCGCGACTAAACCAACAAATATTAAATCTTTTTCAGCTCTTGCATCAATTGCTTGATTTCCCTTTACCTCTTTGTAGGCGACTGCTAGCACCCTTAACCCATTCATAGAAAAATCACGATTTACCGCTTCGATTTTTTGGCGTTGTTGTTTTGTAATAGTAACTATACCTTTTGAAGTTTTTATTTTTATAATTTTAGGGAGAAGGACGTCTAATGCTCCTTTTGTAATCATGATAGATTGCTGATTGATATTATTTACAGTACTCATAAGCTTTCTATCTGAATCAAAAGGGATTTCGGTCACCCTTGGATAATGATCTCTTATCTGGATTTCGTCAAAATCATATTGCTTCCCTAGTTTTACGAGTGCAATCTCAGTAGGATCGCCGAATTCCTTATCGTCCCTTCCTACAGCATCATTACATAATATTGCCTTTAACATAAGATCTTTCTCAACTGCATTTCCAGTGTGTAGCTGATCATGTGGAATAACTTTTTCATCCACATATACCTCTTGTACAACCATTTTATTTTCAGTTAATGTTCCTGTTTTATCTGAACAAATGACAGATACACTTCCAAGACTTTCAACAGCATAAAGCTTTCGAATAATGGCATTTTCCTTTGCCATTTTTTGTGTTCCAAAAGCTAGCACAATGGTAACAATGGAGCTCAATGCTTCTGGAATTGCTGCAACGGCAAGTGAAACAGCAAACATAAACGATTCTACTAGCGCACGCCCTCTAACAAGGTCAATCACGAAAATGGCTAAACAGATTAACGTAATCCCTAAAGCTAATTTTTCTCCGAAATGATCTAAACTTACTTGTAAAGGTGTTTTCTTTTCTTTCGCAGTATCGAGTAAATTTGCAATTTTGCCGATTTCCGTTTGCATCCCGATAGCTGTAACCATGACAATACCTCGACCTGTTGTCACAAAGCTTCCAGAGTACACCATATTCCTTTTATCAGCAACCGTTACATTGCCTTCCTTAATAGGATCGATACTTTTCGCTACAGCGATTGATTCACCTGTCAGCGAGCTTTCATTGATATGCAAATTATGATTTTCTAATAATCTCCCATCTGCATTTATATAATCGCCGGCCTCCAAATACAGAAGATCCCCAACGACTATATCTTCTGAAGAAATCTCTATGAGTTGATTATTTCGCATTACTTTGGCAATCGGAGAGGTTAAGGCTTTTAAATTATCCAAAGACTGTTCTGCCTTGATATGCTGTACAGTGCCTAGGATAGCGTTCAATATAACGACAACCATAATCACAATCGTGCTTCCTACTTCCCCTAATAGAAATGAAACGAAAGCAGCGATGATTAAAATAATGACTAATAAATCTTTAAACTGCCCAAAGAAAACGGCGAATGCACTTGTTTTTTTTCCTTCCTTTAATACATTATAGCCGTACACTTCTTGCCTCTTTTGAACGTCATAATCACTCAATCCTTGATCTGTCACGTTCAAATTTTTCATAACTTCAGCTGATGATTGTTGATGATAGTCTGACATTCGATTCCCCCTCCAATTGAAATTATTAAGTAACTCACAGCAGCTATCCTATCCCGAATTCCTTCTCACTGACTGGATTCAGGAGAAAATACTGTTATTAGTTAATACGTTAGATTCCCAACAGTAGACCCCTTTGAATTATCTATCTTAGGCAGAGATAAACTTATATATCCTAAAAATAGTATTGAATCATCAGACTCTCTATCTACTCGAGCCCCTAAAATACTTTAACTACAACAATCTATTCCTTGCCCTATTCCAGTATGATAATAATCGATATAGAAATTAAATATTTATTTGATAGGTAAACATATAAAATGGATTCTGTATTATATTTATGTAAATTTCATCAATTTTCGAGCAGTAGTACTCGTACTACTAAGAAATTAAGAATCTTTATTACATGAAAAGTTGAAGGGCAAAGAACAAACGAAAATCGCTGATAAAACCTCTGCGTTAAAGCGCTCGAGAGATTGAAGTGACCTCGAGGATATAATGTCTTAGCTTAGAGAAAACTCTGCCCTTGATTATCCACAACTTAAAACTCTACAATTTCCTTATCGAGTAGGAGGTGCCTTGCACTTGGCTAACACTACTTCTATCTTTGTGGCTGACTGGTACCAATTAGATTACGTCCATGCTAGGCGTACAATAAAAAAACAGCTTGCGATTACAAACTGTTTTCTTTAGATATTATTAATATAATTTTTTTAGAAGACGCATTTTGATTCTCTAATTATTTCACGTACAGAAAGCGTTTTTGAGTTACACATCTTACAATACAACTTTTACATAAAAATTAAGAGTTTAATTAAAACAATTGAAGAAACCTGAATACATTTTAATCGAGTTGTTCTAAAAATATTTGAATTTCATGTGCCATAGGTTCAGCTTTTTCATGATGAATGTAGTGCTTAGTGTTTTCATAAACTACTTGCTTCGTATTTGTAGATAACCCCAATAATTCTGTTTGTGTTTGTGACCAATTTTTATAGCCATTATTTGTTGCACTAAACAAAAGTAATTGAATATCTCCTATGGTCCCATTTTGTAATATTATTTCTCCATTAGAGCTCATCTCTTGTATTTCGTTCTCCATTGTAGAATTGTTCATATTTTTTATGGCCATGAATTTTTTTATATCTTGTAAGTCCTTTGGTAAATTATCAATATCAATGAAAACCTTATCTAGGACTCCTGTTTTAGATATTGCATTAATTAGTCCTATTTCACCGATACTCTTTATCGTATTCCAACTAATTTTTTTAGTGAATGTATATTTAAAGTTCTTTGCGTATGTTGGACTAATGCCATCAATAAAAACAAGCGCTTTTATTTCTTGCGGGTAACGCTGTGCATAACGTATTGTTTCTAAGGCCCCCATAGAATGGGCCACTAACACATAAGGAGGAGCCTCATTTACTCTTTGAAGCGTTTCTCGTAATTCATCTACCATTGTATCAATATTGCGATCGTCAGCTGTTTTATCGCTCCAGCCATAGCCAGGACGTTCATATAAAATGATTTCATATTGGTCCTTTAATTTACTATATAGAGGATAGAAATCAGCATAAGGAGAAGTCGTTCCACTTCCAGGTAGCAATATGATTCTGGAATTACTTTTTGATGATTCACCCGTTTTATAAACATGAATATTATGTTGATTGATTTCTACCATCTCTCCAGGTATTGGGTAATTACTCATGTTATTCATCTCCATATTATACGTAATCCTTGTTACAAGCAGCAGTATTGCGATGATGAACAAAATAATAAAAATGTGTTTTTTTCGCACAATCTAACCCTCCTTAGTTCCATTACGCCCGTACCCGATTGGCTATCCAAATTACCAATTGGTTCATCAGCTAATAATAACTTTGGCGAATTAAACAGCGCTCTAGCAATAACTACGCGCTGTATTAATTCAGCTAGAAGGAAATTTAAATAAAATTTCTTTTTAAAAAATTAGTCCTTAAGGGATATCATTTGATAAATTACATAGGGGAAAACACTTCAAGAAATGTAGAGCATGGGGTGTTCATAATTATTAACTATTTTTACCTAAAAAAGCTAAGAGAAGTCTATCACTTTTATTAGTTAGTAAAATTATTTATCATGAATCAAAATATACAAAGGGCATTTGAATATAATTACTCAAAATGGGCCCTTTGTATATTTCTGGATTGTCAAATTAACGATAGTATCTAACCCCTCTTTAAATTATGGACAATCCCAATTAACCTTATATCATTTAGCTTTTTTATTCGATACTAATAAATAATCGAGTGCACTCATTCTAGTAAGCTTATGAGTAAATTTTATAGCATCTGCTTGAGAGTCGAACAGAAAGTTTTCGAGTTCGTCTGTTGGTATATATTGATCAGCGATTTTTCGTTTCAATTTTCGTACAGATAAAGTGTGTGAATCCTCTTCATATAAAATAATAGCACCCACATTTCGGTAAAGCGTCTGGTCAATCGTTGCGAACACTTTCACATTTGATTCTTTAAATTCCGTTAAATCTATCTGCATGTATTTACCAACCTCCTCTAAACTTACATTCTATCTCTCTATATAATTGTCCTTCTTTTACAGTAGTATTTTCTGGATATTTAAACCAAAAAATTTACTCTAAAAGTTCGTTACCATAACGTGGTTGATTTCCGTTTTGACTGGGCGCTTTCCCGGGGGCGTCCACAACATGATGTTGGTCACGAAGGCGTTATCACAGGACGTGATAGTTTTAGCCTTTGTTCCTCTTTATTGCTGACCCCAAGGATTATCGCCAAGCCTCCACTCCAATCAACTTTTCACATGATATACGTTTTCGCAAAATGCTTTATGATAGGCCAAATTTCATCGGAAATTCCTGCTATTACTTTAATGTAATTTCTGTTCCGACTAAGCGCTTTCCTGGGGCGTTCGATTTCGATGAGCCACTCTAATTGTTGTGAGCCGATTTCAGCCCTAGCTCAGCCTCATGTGAAACTGGCGCTCTTTTTAGAGAGAAAATAGCACAGCCTAGCGCACATAAAACTAAAATAACACCGAAGCTAGATAAATGCATAGCAGATCCTGTAACAGTAAACATAGCCCCACCAACAGCTGAACCTATGGATATACCGATTTGTAATGCAGCCGTATTTAAACTTTGTTGAATATCAGATGTTTTTGGATCAGTCTGTATTAAATAATTTTGTAATGGCGGTGTAAGAGCCCAGCTAAGTGCACCCCATAAAATTGTTACGACTAAAAAGAGTGGTAACGCAACAATCGTGTAAGGAATACTAAATAATACAACGGCGAAGGTAGATACAATCAATAGAATGGCTTTACCAGTACCAATTTTGTCAGCTAGCCAACCACCGAGAGCATTCCCACTGACAGACGCTATTCCGAAGATTAGATAACAGATACTAATCCATGAGGCACTCATATCAAATGCTTCTACTAAAAATGGTGTTAAATATGCGTAAAGCATATAATGACCAGCCAGCATAAATAGTGTTGTTAATTGTGCACTTAAGATTTTTAAATTGGCTAATGATTTAATTTGAGCCTTTAATGGAACAACTTCTACAACAGGCATTTTTTCAAGCAGTAACGCAATAAGAATCATAGATACAGTTGAAAGAAGTGCTATTCCTAAGAACACAGCTCGCCATCCAAATGCTTCAGCCACAAATATCCCCATTGGGACACCGATGACAAGTGCAGAACTAACACCTACGAAAACAAGCCCTAAAGCTTTTGCACGATGTCTTGATTCAACAATTTTTGTTGTAATCGTTAAGGATAAAACGATGACCAATGCAGTACTCATCGCTGTGAAAATTCTAGCAATCATGACGATCGAGAATGTCGTACTAAAATACGTCATCAGATTACCTAAAGTAAAAATAAATAAAGAAATAAGATAAAGGCGCTTCCTTTCCACTTTTGCGGTTAATGATAAAAGGACAGGAGCAGATATTGCATAGACAAGAGCAAATATTGTAATTAATTGTCCCGCAGTTGCTAAGGATACATTTAAATCCTCTGCAATTGTTGGTAATATACCACCTACAATTAATTCCACCAATCCTACTGCAAAGGTAGTAACGGCAAGAATATATACTCTCCAATTCATAATAATCACCCTTCTGTTACACTTTCATTTTTGTAGAGAGGTATCAATTATGCCTCGGCATAATTGCGTCCGGAATCGGGTTGTGCATGCACAAAACCGATACTGTGACATCTGCCGAAGGCTTTAACTTCTTTCAGCGGATGTTTTTTGTACGCGACAGGTACAGATGTTTGGACACCGCTGAAAAGTGACTTAAAACCGCATTCATCTTACCATTTATAAAGGTGGGAGACTTTTGCTGAAAGAAGTTAAAAGAAAAAAATCCTGACTACAAAAATAAAGCAAAATTTTTGTAGTCAGGATTTTATGGTTCCTGGTAGAGACCCTCAATCCATATCATTGAGGTTATACAGATCAAATATTTACGTTAGCTATATTAGCATATTGAATTTTGCATGACAACATTTATTTCATAAAATCGGTTTACTATACCTTTCAATCATTGAAATACAAACGTTTACCGAATAAAAAATCATTTCAAAAGAGAGAAATTTTAGATTTTACTTATATTTTTTTAAGTTTGACCATACATACTAATATAACAGAATATTGCGAGGTGATTGTTTGCGTATAGTAGGTTTAGTATGCTATTTTTTATTGTTGTTTTATGGTGTAGAACCAGTAATAGAAGAGCTCTCAATCGATAAACAAGCAATCATTTCTCCTAGTCTCAGCAAACAGCAAATCCCCATAAGAGAAACAGTTGAAAATTCAACAGTTTGTGTCTATTACCCCACTTATAAAGTTTGTCAAGCGTTATCAGCCAACTAAAAAAGTGGAAAAAGAGGCAACACAAGCGGAGGGCACTGAAAAACTTACGTTTTCATAAAAGCGAACCTTTCTCAGATAAAAATAAGGCACTTCTTGTTCGATTTTGAACAGGAAGCGCCTTAT